>NZ_VWWK01000086.1:0-28366 GCF_011753035.1 Burkholderia sp. Ax-1720
GACACGCCCGGGCGCCGCGCCGCCGTGTCGAGCGCCGCGGCCGGTGCTACCTCGGCCGGGCCGCCGCTGAAATCGGGATCGCAGGCGCCGCAACCGGAACGGCAGGTCGCGGCCGAGAGGTCCGCCTCGTCGGGCGCCGGCGCCGGTGCCACCGTGCCGCCCACCTCCAGCGCGGCGATCCCGGTGGCCAGGATCAGCGCGTGGATCGCGCGCCGCATCGCCGCCAGTTGGCGGTAGCGCTGCAGATCGGCGTCGTAGGCTTCGAGCGCGACGGCCGCGCGCGGCGCGATCTCGAAACCCTCGCCCCTGGCCTGCACCAGCCCGGCCGTCACCAGCGTGCGCAGCACGCGATCGACGAAACCCTGGCGCTCCTCGAGCGTGGCATCGTGCGGCAGTTGCGGCCCGTCGGCCAGCGCCAGCAGCGCCGAGGGCGCCACCGGCTGCTGCAGTTCGGCCGACAAGGCGGCAACCCGCTTGGCCACCTCCATGCGCGCCACGCGCATCACGTTGGCGCGCCGGAAACCGCGCGAGGTGAAATCGTCCAGCCAGGCCGCCAGCCAGTACCAGCGCAGCCAGACCCGCAGCACCAGGCGCGCGGAATCGTGTTCGTGGAATTCGTGGCGGCGCAGGTAGACCACGTAGCGCGCCCGGCCGGCGGCGGCCTCGCTCAGCGTCAGCGCCACCGGCGCCGCCGCCTCGCCGTCCGCGGCCAGGCCCCGGCCGCTGATGGTCTCGCCGGCCAGGCCCGTGACCCGCAGATGACGATCGTGGCCGGCACGCGCCGCCAGATGCGCGATCACCTGCATGCGGCCGCCGGACTGCCCCACCTGCCGCTCGCAGGCGATGCGCAGCGCCCGCCCGAGGAACCATCGATTGATCGACATGCCGGTCTCCGTGAAATGCTCGATGTCTGACGAAGCGGATCGACACGCCGGGCGGCTGCTGTAAAAACTACAATCGCGCGCGCCGGATTGTCGTCCTGGTACGCCGTCGCCGCGCCGCCCGCGCCGCGATGGCGGCTGGCGGGCGGCGCGACGAAGGCGCGGGGAAAACGCGTCGGTTCGAGCAAGATGCGGACCAGCACGCCGCGATCGAGGCGCGGCGCGGCCGAGCGCGGCACCGCCGGCTAGCGCACCACCACCATCTTGCCGCCGGCCTGGTTCGCCTCCATCACGCGATGCGCTTCGTGGATCTGGTCGAAACCGAACACGCGCGAGGGCTTCACGTCGAGCCGGCCCGCCGCCGCGTCGGCCGCGATCGCCTGCAGCGGCACGTCCGAGAGCGGGAAACCGGGCGTGCCGAACACGAAGCTGCCGA
Source organism: Burkholderia sp. Ax-1720 (assembly GCF_011753035.1). Taxonomy (NCBI): domain Bacteria; kingdom Pseudomonadati; phylum Pseudomonadota; class Betaproteobacteria; order Burkholderiales; family Burkholderiaceae; genus Burkholderia; species Burkholderia sp. Ax-1720. Next base: position 1,318 of record NZ_VWWK01000086.1, read on the forward strand.
AGAAGCTCAGGTACACGCCGCTGGCCATCTGCAGCAGCGGATTGAAATCGCGGATCGGATCGAGCCCGCCCAGCCAGCCGGCCAGGCAGGAGCGCCCGCCCCGGCGCAGCAGCGAGAGCGAATCGAGCACCACCGAATTACCGACCAGGTCGAGCACCTTGTCCACCTGCCGCGCCTCGGCCAGGTGCGCCGCCAGGTCGGGCCGCTCGATCTCGCAGCGCGCGGCGCCGAGCCGTTCGAGCATCGCGAAGCGCTCGGGGTTGCGGGTGGTGGCGATCACGCGCGCGCCGGCATTGACGGCCAGCTTCAGCGCCGCCTGCCCGAACGAGGAGGTCGCGCCGCGAATCAGCAGCAAGTCGCCCGCCGCGAGTTCGAGGTTGCGGAACAGGCAGGTCCAGGCCGTCGCGTAGGTTTCGGGAATCGCGGCCAGCTCGGCCCAGGGCAGGTCGGCCTCGATCAGCGCGACGTTCGACACCGGCGCGCGCGTGAATTCCGCGTAGCTGCCGTTAATGGTGCGCCCCAGCCCGCCCATCAGCGCGGCCACCTTCGCGCCCACCGGGAATTCGCCGCCCGGGCAGGATTTGACGATGCCGACGCATTCGATGCCGCTGACCGGCGCGGCCTCGGCCCATTCGCCGCGCCGCATGTGCATCTCGGCGTGGTTGATGCCGAAGGCCTTGACCTCGATGACGACATGGCCGGCCAGCGGCTCGGGATCGGGGATCTCGCGGTAGACGAGGCTGTCGAGGCCGCCGAATTTGTCCAGGACGATCGCGCGCATGATGGGTTTCCTTGCAGGGGGGATGAGAGCCCGCCCGCTTCACCGCGACAGGACACGGCATGGCGGGCGGGACGGGACCGGGTGCGGACCGGGATCGCGTTGTCGCGAGTAACCCGGTCAACGACGGATCGAAGGTTACCCACCACCAAGTAACCTGTCAAACATATTTTTAAAGGTTACTTTTCCGACCGCCTGCCGTCGTCGATTCACGTCCTGCCGCTATACTTGCCGCTCGATCCCGCACCGGCCTCGCCGGCCGGCCCGCCAGACGCGCCCCGTCGCGTCGCCCGATCCGCTCATCCCCTCATGCGCGCCACCCTCGATCGTCGTACCGCGACCGCCTTGCTGGTCGCCGCCGTGTTCTTCATGGAAAACCTCGACGCGACCGTGATCGCCACCGCGCTGCCCACCATGGCGCGCGATTTCGGCACCGCGGCCGCGCATCTGTCGATCGGCGTGTCGGCCTACCTGGTGGCGCTCACCGTGTTCATCCCGATCAGCGGCTGGATGGCCGACCGCTTCGGCGCGCGCCGCGTGTTCGCCGCGGCGATCATCGTGTTCACGCTGTCCTCGCTGCTGTGCGCGGCCAGCGGCAGCCTGCCGGCCTTCACCGCGGCGCGCACGCTGCAGGGCCTGGGCGGCGCGATGATGGTGCCGGTCGGCCGGCTGGTGGTGTTGCGCAACACGCCGAAGGAGCAGATCGTGCGCGCCATCGCGATCCTCACCTGGCCCGCGCTGGTGGCGCCGATCCTCGGGCCGCCGGTGGGCGGCTGGATCAGCACGCACTGGAGCTGGCACTGGATCTTCCTGCTCAACCTGCCGCTGGGCGCGATCGCGCTGGCCGCCGCGCTGCTGCTGGTGCGCAACGGCGAGGCGAAGCGCGCGCCGTTCGACCTGACGGGCTTCGTGCTCACCGGGCTCGGATTCGGGCTGTTCATGGCGGGCCTGGAGGCGGCCAGCCGCGACGACGTCTCGCGCCTGCTGGCGCTGCTGATGCTGGCGGCCGGCGTCGCGCTGCTGGTGATATCGGCGCGCTACCTGGCGCGCGCCGAGCATCCGCTGTTCGGCCTGGCGCCGCTCGCGATCGATACCTTCCGCGTCACGGCCGTGGGCGGCTCGCTGTTTCGCACCGCGATCGGCACCGCGCCCTTCCTGCTGCCGCTGATGTTCCAGCTCGCCTTCGGCTACAGCGCCGTGGAGGCCGGCACCCTGCTGCTGTGGCTGTTCGCCGGCAACCTGGCGATGAAGCCGGCCACCACGCGGATCATGCATGCCTTCGGCTTTCGCCGGGTGCTGATCGGCAACGGCGTGCTGGTCGCGCTCGGCTTCGTGGCCTGCTCGATGCTGAACGCCGACACGCCGCACTGGCTGGTCTGCCTGCTGCTGTTCGCCACCGGCATGACGCGCTCGATGCAGTTCACCGCGCTCAACACGATCGGCTTCGCCGACGTGCCGCAGGCGCAGATGAGCCATGCCACCACGCTGTTCTCGGTGCTGCAGCAGATGAACGCGGGGATGGGGATCGCGGTCGGCGCGCTGGCGCTGTCGGTGGCCGGCATCATGGGCGGTTCCTCGCCGGGCAACCCGGGGCCCGGCGACTTCCAGCTCGCCTTCGACCTGATCGCGGTGCTGGCCGCGCTGGCGATCGTGGACAGCCTGCTGCTGCCGCGCGATGCGGGGGAGAAGATTCTCGCGCGAGGGCGTTGAGCGGCAGCGCCTCGGGGCCGCTTGCCTGGGCCATCGATCCCGAGGCGCCGCGCCGCTTGACTCTGCGAATCGGCGAATCGGCGAATCGGCGAACCGGCAACACCGGCTTGCCGGGTCGATCTCCATCGTGGCTTCAGCGCCCCGGCCGCGCGGCCTCGGCCGACAAACCCTCGATCGCCTCGCCCTCACGCCCCGCCGCGGCCGGCATCGCGCCATCCGCCGCCGAGCGATGCTCGTCCCGCAGTTCGCCGTGCAGCGCCGCGCGCAGGCGCTCGCGATCGAGCGCGCCCTCCCAGGCACAGACCACGATGGCGGCCACGCCATTGCCGACCAGGTTGGTCAGCGAGCGGCATTCCGACATGAAGCGATCGATGCCGAGCACCAGCACCATCGCCGCCACCGGCACGGTGGGCACCACCGAGAGACTGGCCGCGAGCGTCACGAAACCGGCGCCGACCACCGCCGCCGAGCCCTTCGAGGTCAGCATGGTGACGGCCAGCAGCGTCAGTTGCTGGGTCAGCGTGAGCGGCGTGTTGGTGGCCTGGGCCAGGAACAGCACGGCCAGCGTCATGTAGAGGCTGGTGCCGTCGAGGTTGAAGGAATAACCGGTCGGCACCACCAGCCCCACCACGCCGCGCCGGCAACCGAGCTGCTCGAGCTTGAGCATCAGTTGCGGCAGCGCGCTCTCCGAGGTCGAGGTGCCGAGCACGATCAGCAGCTCCTCGCGAATGAACACCAGGAAACGCAGGATGCTGAAGCCGGCCAGCCGCGCCACCGCGCCCAGCACCACGAACACGAACAGCAGCGCGCTCAGGTAGAAGCAGGCGACCAGCTTGAACATCGGCAGCAGCGAACCCACCCCGAACTTGCCGACCGTGAAGGCGATCGCGCCGAAGGCGCCGATCGGCGCGACGCGCGTGATGAAGCCGACGATGCGGAACATCATCGCCGCGGCGCCGTCCACCAGGTCGACCACCGGCTTGACGCGCTCGCCCAGCACCGACAGCGCCGAGCCGCACAGCAGCGCGAGCAGCAGCACCGGCAGGATCTCCTCGTGCGTGAAGGCGCCGACGAAGGTATCGGGCACCACCTGCATCAGGAAGCCGGTCAGCCCCTCGCCGTGCGCGGCGCGCGAGACGTAGCCCGATACGGCCGAGGCGTCGAGCGAGGCGATCGACACGTTGAAGCCGGCGCCCGGCTGCAGCAGATGGCCCATCAGCAGGCCGAAGCCGAGCGCGACGGTGGAGATCAGCTCGAAGTACAGCAGCGCCTTGCCGCCGGCGCGGCCCACCGCCTTCATGTCGCGCATGCTGGCGATGCCGGTCACCACCGCGCAGAACACCACCGGCGCGATCACCATGCGGATCAGCCGCACGAACAGGTCGCCGAGCGGCTTCAGCGCCTGCGCCGCCGAGGGCGCGAAATGGCCGACCGCGACACCGAGCGCGATCGCCACCAGGACCTGCAGATAAAGATGCCGCCAGAGCGGCACGGATTGCGTGCGAGTCGCCATTGTCTCCTCCGGAAGGTAGGCGTGCGTCGTCCCCGCCGCCCTGTTGACGGGCGGTCGAAGCGACGGATTCAGGAAAAACGGCGGCCGGCGGGATGCGCCGCCGCCTGCCGCCCGGTAGCGCGGGCAGCGATGGATGCCGCGGCGCTCAGGCCGCGGCGGCCTGGGTTGCGTCGATCAGCGCCCAGGGGCGCGCCGCGCGATGCGCCTGCTCGAAGGCCTCGATGCGGGCCTGCATCGACAGCGTCAGGTCGATGGTGTCGAGGCCGTCGATCACCATCCGCTTGTGGCGCGCGCCGAGCGGGAACGCATAACTGCGCCCGGCGGCCGAGTGCACCGTCTGCGCCTCCAGGTCGATGCGCAGGCTGCCTTGCGGGTTCGCCCGCGCGTCGGCCGTCAGCGCATCCACCTGCTCGCGCGGCAGCGCCACCAGCAGCAGACGGTTGTTCATCGCGTTCGAGTAGAAGATCTCGGCGAAGCTCGGCGCGATCACCGCCGCGAAGCCGTATTGCAGCAGGCCCCAGACCGCGTGCTCGCGGCTCGAGCCGCAGCCGAAGTTGGCGCCGCCCAGCAGCACGGCGGCGCCTTCGTAACGCGCGTCGTTCAGCACCGAATCCTCGCGCGCGACGCCCTGCGCGTCGTAGCGCAGGTCGTACAGCAGCCCGCGCGCGAGGCCGGCCTTGTCGATGCCGCGCAGGAACTGCTTGGGCATGATCTGGTCGGTGTCGAGGTTCTCGATCGGCAGCGGCAAGGCGCGGCCCTCGATGGTGGTCAGCAGGCTCATCTCAGCGCTCCAGGGTGCGGATATCGGTGATGCGGCCGGTCAGCGCGGCGGCGGCCGCCATCGCGGGGCTCATCAGGTGGGTGCGGCCGCCGCGGCCCTGCCGCCCCTCGAAGTTGCGGTTGGTGGTCGAGGCGCAGCGCTCGCCGTCGGCCAGGAAATCGTCGTTCATCGCCAGGCACATCGAGCAGCCCGGCTCGCGCCATTCGAAGCCGGCCTCGATCAGCACGCGCGCGATGCCCTCGGCCTCGGCCTGGCGGCGCACGCGCCCCGAGCCCGGCACCACCATCGCGCGCACGCCGGCCGCCACGCGCCGGCCCCGCACGATGCCGGCCACCGTGCGCAGGTCCTCGATGCGGCCGTTGGTGCAGGAGCCGATGAAGACGCGGTCGATCGGCGTGCCGGCGATCGGTTCGCGCGCCGCCAGGCCGATGTAGTCGAGCGCGCGGCGCGTCGATTCGGCCTCGCTCGGCGTGGCCTGCTCCTCGGCGGCTGGCAGCAGCGCGTCGATCGCGATCGCCTGGTCGGGGCTGGTGCCCCAGGTCACGAAGGGCGCCACCTCGGCCGCGTCGAAGCGGTGCTCGGCATCGAACACGGCGCCCACGTCGCTGGCCAGCGCCTGCCAGTCGGCGCGGGCGGCCGCCCATTGCGCCTCGTCAAAGCGCGTGTGCGCGCGCACGTAGTCGAAGGTGGTCGCGTCGGGGGCGATCAGCGCGGCGCGCGCGCCGGCCTCGACGGTCATGTTGCAAAGCGTCATGCGCGCCTCGGCCGACAGCGCGTCGATGGTGGTGCCCGCGTATTCCACCGCGTAGCCGCGCGCGCCCTGCGCGCCGATGCGCGTCACCAGCCAGATCACCAGGTCCTTCGAGGACGTGCCGAAGGGCAGCTCGCCGTCGATCACGATGCGCATGGTGCGCGCCAGCCGGTAGACCAGGGTCTGCGTCGCCAGCACATGCTCGACCTCGGAGGTGCCGATGCCGAAACCGAGCGCGCCCAGCGCGCCGTAGGTGGTGGTATGGCTGTCGCCGCACAGGATCACCATGCCGGGCCGCACGAAACCATGCTCGGGCGCGACCACGTGCTCGATGCCCTGGTCGGGGTCGTTGGTGCCGAACAGGCGGATCCCGGCGCGCTCGCAGTTGCGCGCGAGATTGCTGGCCTGGTTGGCCGAATCCGCGTCGAGGATCACCCGCGGGCGCTCGGCGTGGGTCGGGATGATGTGGCTCACCACCGCCACCTGCTGCCTGGGCCGGCGCACCGCGCGGCCCTTCGCGTCGAGCCCGGCAAAGGCCTGCGGGCTGGTGTATTCGTTCATCAGGTGCAGGTCGACATAGAGCAGCACGTTGTCCGCGTCGAGCGGCTCGACCGTGTGCGAATCGACCAGTTTCTGGTACAGCGTCCGGATCGCCATCCCGGCTCCTTTCGTATCGTGGGTGTGATGGGTCGCGGCGCGTGGGCCGCGCCGGCTTCGTGTTCAGCCGCGCAGGAACGGCAGCGCCGCGTCGAGCAGCGCCTCGGGCGCTTCCTCGGGGATGTAGTGGCCGCAGGGCAAGGCATGCCCCGTCACCGCATCCGACCAGCGGCGCCATTCGGCCAGCGGATCGAAGCACTGGCCGATCACGCCCTCGGCGCCCCATAGCGCGAGCATCGGGCAGGCCAGCTTGCGGCCCGCGGCCAGGTCGGCGCGGTCGTGTTCGAGGTCGATCGTGATCGAGGCGCGATAGTCCTCGCAGATGCCGTGCGCGGTGCCCGGCGCGGACAGGCAGCGCAGGTATTCGGCATAGGCTTGCGGCGTGAAGGGCTTGAGCCCCGCGCTGCGTGCGCCGATGGTCTGCTTCAGGTAGAGGTCCGGGTCGGCCTCGATCAGCGTTTCCGGGAACGGCGCCGGGCGCACCAGGAAGAACCAGTGCCAGTAGGCGCGCGCGAAGGCGAACGAGGTCTGCTCGTACATCGCCAGGGTCGGCGCGATGTCGAGCGTCACCAGCCGGCGCACCGCCTCGGGATGGTCGAGCGCCAGGCGCACCGCCACCCGCGCGCCGCGATCGTGCGACAGCACGTCGAAGCGCTCGAAACCGAGCGCGCGCATCAGGTCCACCTGGTCCTGCGCCATGCGCCGTTTCGAATAGTTCGCGTGATCGGGCAGGCCGGCGGGCTTGCCGCTGTCGCCGTAGCCGCGCAGGTCGGCGGCCACCACCGTGAAGTGCCGGGCCAGCACCGGCGCGACGCGATGCCAGATCGCGCGCGTCTGCGGATGCCCGTGCAGCAGCAACAGCGCGGGGCCGGTGCCGCCCTTCCAGGCCTGGATATGGGTTCCGTCGGTCTCCACCGAGACGGATTCGAAGTCGTCGAACATGGTTCCTCCAGCGTTTTTTGTAGTCTAATTGCTGCCTTGAACGCCATGGTATCGGCGAAAGCAAACCGGTATTAACCTGAGAGAACAAATGGACGCGATCTCCGATCTCGCGCTGTTCGAGCTGGTGGTGCGCCAGGGCAGCCTCAGCGCGGCCGCGCGCGAGCTGGGCGTGACGCCGCCCTCGGTCAGCAAGCGCCTCAAGCAGATCGAGTTGCGGCTGGGCGTGCGCCTGCTCAACCGCACCACGCGCCAGATCAGCGTGACCACCGAGGGCGAGCTGTACCTGAACAACGGCTCGCGGATCCTCGCCGAGCTGGCCGAGCTCGAGCAACTGGTGAGCCGCAGCCGCGCGGCGCCGGCCGGGCTGCTGCGCGTCAACGCCTCGTTCGGTTTCGGGCGCACCTGGGTGGCCGCGGCGATTTCCGAATTCGTCGCCCGTCATCCCTCGATGGAGATCCAGCTGCAATTGACCGACCGGCCGCTGAGCCTGCAGGAACAGGCTTTCGACGTCGGCATCCGCTTCGGCGACGTGCCCGAGGCGCGCATCAACGCCAGGCGGCTGCTGCGCAACCGGCGCATCGTCTGCGCGGCGCCGGCCTACCTGGCGCGACACGGCACGCCGCGCACGCCGCGCGAACTGGCGCAGCATCCCTGCCTGGTGCTGCGCGAGAACGATTCCGCTTATGGAAGCTGGCACTTCACGCGCGGCAGCCAGGAGGAAACCGTGAAGGTGCGCGGCCCACTCAGCAGCAACGACGGCGCGGCGGTGCTGAAATGGGCGCTCGACGGGCACGGCGTGACGATCCGCTCGCAATGGGAAATCGATGCGCGGCTGCGCGAGGGTTCGCTGATGCCGCTGCTGGCCGACTGGAGCCTGCCCAACGCCGATATCTACGCGGTCTACCTGGAGCGCAACCAGCTCTCGGCGCGGCTGCGCACCTTCATCGATTTTCTCGGGACGCGGCTGCCGCAGATGCTCGGCATGCCGGCGGAGCGCCGGCGCGGCGGCTGAGACGCTCACCGTCTTGCCGTGCTTGGTTGCCTTTCCTGAAACCGGGCACTATGCTTCATGCAACCTGGAGGTTGCATAATGAACCCTACCCCCGATTTCATCGAAAAGCATGTCGTCCTGCGCGCGCCCCGCGAGCGGGTCTGGCGCGCGATCAGCGAAGCGAAGCAGTTCGGTACCTGGTTCGGCGTCGAATTCGACGGCGAATTCGTGGCCGGAACCCGGCTGACCGGCCGCATCACCCCGACCCAGGTCGATCCCGAGGTCGCGAAGATGCAGGAGCCCTATCGCGGGCTTCCCTTCGAATTCCATATCGAGCGGATCGAGCCGATGCAGCGCTTCTCCTTCCGCTGGCACCCGAGCGCCGTCGATATCCATGCCGATTACTCCGCCGAGCCGATGACGCTGGTCGAATTCCGCTTGCAGGAGGCGGAGCCGGGCACGCTGCTGACGATCCGGGAATCCGGTTTCCATGCGATTCCGCTCGAACGCCGCGCCAAGGCCTTCACCAGCAACGAGGGCGGCTGGACGCATCAGGCGAAACTGATCGAGACGTACCTCGCGCGGCCTTCGGCATGAGCCGGGCTTCGATGCCCGCGGCTGCGCAGCTTCCTGGCGCGGCGCCGGTATTCGCCGCGCTCGGGGATCCGACGCGCCTGCGGATCGTCGCCAGGCTGTGCAACGCCGGCCCCTTGTCGATCGCCTTGCTCACGCAGGATGCCGACATCTCGCGCCAGGCCATCACCAAGCATCTTCACGCGCTCTCGGATGCGGGCCTGGTGAGCCACCAGCGCAGCGGCCGCGAAAGCGTGTGGCGGCTCGAGCCCCAGGGGCTCGCGCAGGCGCGTCGATATTTCGATCAGATCTCCGAACAGTGGGATCAGGCGATCGGCAGGCTGGCCGCCTTCGTGGAGCGCGATGGCCCCTGATCGCGTGGTCCAGCCGTCCTTTCACCGAGCCGCTTGGCGCGATCCGCGCGGCAACCGCTAGAATTGCCGTTTTCGTCCGGAATATGTCCATGTCTTTTGCCTCGCTCGGCCTGATCGCTCCGTTGCTGCGCAACCTGCAGGAACTCAACTACCAGACACCCACGCCGGTGCAGGCCAAGGCGATCCCCGCCGTGCTCGGCGGCAAGGACGTGATGGCCGCGGCGCAGACCGGCACCGGCAAGACGGCGGGCTTCGCCTTGCCGCTGTTGCAGCGGCTGGTGCAACACGGCCCGGCGGTGGCCAGCAATCGCGCGCGCGTGCTGGTGCTGGTGCCCACGCGCGAGCTGGCCGAGCAACTGCTGCAGAGCTTCGTCGACTACGGCAAGGGCCTCGATCTGCGCTTCCTGGCCGCCTATGGCGGCGTGAGCATCAATCCGCAGATGATGAAGCTGCGCAAAGGCGTGGATGTGCTCGTCGCCACGCCGGGCCGCCTGCTCGACCTGAACCGCCAGAACGCCGTGCAGTTCGACCAGGTGCAGACGCTGGTGCTGGACGAAGCCGATCGCATGCTGGACCTGGGCTTCGCGCGCGAGCTCGATGCCGTGTTCGCCGCCCTGCCCGAGCGGCGCCAGACCCTGCTGTTCTCGGCCACCTTCAGCGACGAGATCCGCGCCATGGCGGCGAACATCCTGCGCAAGCCGGTCGATATCAGCGTGAGCGCGCCCAACGCGACCGCCAGCAAGATCAAGCAGTGGGTGGTGACGGTCGACAAGCGCAACAAGCCCGAGCTGTTCACGCACCTGGTGGCGCGCAACAAATGGGAGCATGCGCTGGTGTTCGCCAAGACACGCAACGGCGTGGATTACCTGGCGGCCATGCTGGAGCAAGCCGGTTACGCGGTGGACACCATTCACGGCGACAAGCCGCAACCGGCTCGGCTGCGTGCGCTGGAGCGCTTCAAGGCGCGCGAGATCCAGATGCTGGTGGCCACCGATGTGGCCGCGCGCGGGCTGGATATCGACGATCTGCCGCTGGTGATCAACGTCGATCTGCCGATCGTGGCGCAGGACTATGTGCATCGTATCGGCCGAACCGGGCGCGCGGGCGCGAGCGGCGTGGCGGTGTCGCTGGTGTGCGCGGATGAAGCGCCGCAACTGGCGGCGATCGAGGCGCTGATCCGGCAAACGCTGCGCCGGGAGGAAGAGCCGGGGTTCGAAGCCGAGCATCGCGTACCGGAAACCAGCGCTTCGGGCGAGCTCATCAAGAAGCCGAAAAAACCGAAGAAGCCGAAGGTCGGGCAGGCGGTGGGGCAAAGGGCCGAAGTGACGGGGATGGATACGATTCACACCATCGGCAGCCCGTTCAGCATGCAAAAGCCGCGTGGGAAGACTGGCGGGAAGCCGGCTGCGGGTGGTTCACGCAAGCCGGCGGGTAAGCCTGGTGGTGGGCGGGGCAAGCGCCAGGCTTGATTTATTGGGTGGGCTTATCGTGGATTGCGGTTTCGGGTCCGACGCAGCCAGATTGCGTAGACGCCCAGCAGAACGATCACTACGGCATCGACGGGCAGCAGCATGGGAAAGGGACTTTCCCATTTGTCCATGTTCGTGGTCCGACCGTAGTATGGCGGGCCGTCTCCGTAGGCTTCCTGCAGATTGAGCATGTTGAATGCCGCGGCAAGCGCCACCACGACGAGAGCCAGCAGCCCCAAGGCGATTTTCAGGTGGCGTCGCGTCATCGGTATTTCACCGTTAGCGGGAGATGGCAATCCGGCACACTGCATGCCAGCCCAGTGAGCCTGCCGATTTCGTCGCCATATGGTTTCGACATGGATTTGTCCTCGTTTTTTGCCAGGCGAGTCTAGGCGCGTGGCCTGGACGAGGTAAGTGTGTGAATTGCCGCAGTCGCGATAAGTCTGTAGCAGATGGGTTGCCGCAAAGGCCCAGCCTTACCTCGGCGAACCGCTCGCAAAGCAACACCTCCCACGCAGATGAGAGGGCGAATGCCTGCCGCACCAAGCATCCGCCTCCCCTCTTCCTTTCACTCGGATCGCATCCCGCTCAGGCCGGCAGCACGATCGGCGTATTGCCGGCCTGCTGGTTCCAGTTGTCGAGCGCTTGCAGATAATCGCCCGCCGGATTCACCTTGAACGCGAGCTTCGCGGACGACACCGTGGCCACGCCCGGCTCCGACAGATTGAAGCCCCACTCCACGCCGCCCAGATAGGCGCTGTGCTGCACATCCACCGCGATCGTCACGAGTCGCACCTGCACCAGTTCACCGACGCGCGCCGCCATGTGCCGGGGCGTATCGACGATCCATGCGCGCTGGTAGCCCTTGCCGCGCCGCGAGCCCGCGCCGGACAAGGTCTGGATGTTGTTCTGCTTGATCCAGGCGCGCAACTCCGGCGTGGTATTCGGCGTCAGGTCGCGGATCGGCCGCGGTACGCCCTGGTCATTGGAGCCGTACCAGGGCGACAAGCTGTTGGAATCGAGCGACCAGCCGTTCGCCGCGCGATCCCGTTCGCGGTCGTTGATCCATTGTCCCTGCGGCCGGATCAGCTGGACCAAGCGCACGTTGTCGCTGTCCCGCTCGGCGCGAAACCAGAGCGCGGTATCGGCGCCCACGTTGATCCGCCCGCCCGGCGGTTCGTTCGGGTTCGAATTGTAGGGGGCATATACGGCGAACTCGAACTCGCCGCCCGAGGTGTCAATCGTCGTCATCGATCTCTCCTGGAAGAATTGAGCCTGCGTTGAGTTGGACGCGGGCGCGCGGTGGGCGTGAATCGGCTGATTGGATGAATTTGATGGGGGATGGGGACGTTTGCGTGCGACAGCAGTTGGGAAGCTGCCGCTGTGCGGAGCGCATGGTGCTGATCGGCGCTCTCGAGAAAGGGGAAATCTCGGCAAACAAAAAACCTCGCCGTCGCGGCAATCTATCCAGATGAGTTGCTCGTATAACCACGGTGAGGTAGAAAACCGTGTGATGCCGAGCTTGAAATGGTTGCTATAGTCCGCGACCGCCCTGATGATTCGCCAGCAGAAGTTGGCGGACTCGACGCCGTGCAAAAAATCTGACCGCTGACGGCCATGAAGCGACGTTCGTCGGTCCCATTGCTCTGCCCCTCAAATTTCTACTTCACCCAGCAACCGGTCATTGAGCTTCGCGAGTGGATGTTGCATTGCTTCATCGGCCGTTCGAATCTTCGCATCCACCGATAGGGAATTCCCTATTCGAATTCGGTTAGCCACCGTAAATACCTTGCCCTATAGTCCGAACACACACGATTCTTTGTCTGGACGGGGGCAAACCATGACAACCACCTTCAAATGCATAGCTAAACGCATGACCGGAGGCCAGCGCCACGAGCACCTCAGCCAACTCTGGTGGGTCAAGTGCATCGATGGTCGCGAAACAACCGAAGGTGGAAGTTCAAGTCGAGATCAGATGGTCTCGTTCATTGAAAAAAATGGAAATACGTCTGTTTGGTGCCCAGACCAGAATCCGCAACGTCAGGGCGCATGGGTACACGTTAATCATAATGGCCTAACTAAATACGTCCAGACGGTCGCCGATGGACGTTGGACCGACAACCTGTTAGCGCTACCGGATCGGTAAAGGAAGCGATTACCACTCTTGGGTTAGAGCAAGAGAACAGGTGACCGCACAACAGCCTTCAGCTCTGCGATATGCCGACCGGTTGCTTCGGGTCAGCTTCCGCCGGATGCAGTCCGCCGCCGGCATCCGACAACGGCTCCCCGTTGGGCAGTAGTCAGCTAGCTTAGGCTGGTCGACACGAACTCTCAGATCGCCGAAAATCCATGAATGGTATAAGCTGCAACATTTTAAATGCAGTCGCATCTCGCGTATCTCATGCATATTCGTTAAGTGCAGACTGCTGCAGCGCAGCAGTGAATGGCTCGCCCCACATTGGAGCAAATGAAATCGACGTTTTGCGTAGTACGGGAATCGAAAAATAATCAATACAAGGAGCGATAATTGGCCACAAAAGACGAAGAAAAGAAACGCAAGAAAGTATCATTAAATATATTCTTACTCAAGAAACCTGAGGGCGACGTTTCTAAGAAATTTTGGTCTAAACGCGAATTTCTTGCAAAGCCACTAGATCGAAATGGAAAGCCGACGCAAATTGATACGGACGAATACTCGCTTGGGGCTAGAGGAGTATTTGGAATTCTGTATGTTAGGAGGCCATTAACTGAGTCGACGCCGGAGTGGATCAGCTTCATTGCCCCTCAAATAAATCGATCAGCCAGATTGGATGGACTGAAAAATAAGAGCGTGTCCGCCCTCCTTGTGACGACCGTCAAGGAGCGGCAGTTCGCAATTGCATTTGGGCACGGTCGGCATATGTTGGATGCGAAGTGCATTGAAACGCGCTTCGGAATTCGAGTTGCACTTAACAGTATATCGCCAGACAAAATTGCATCCATTGATCGCCAAACGTTCGAAGCCACACCTCGAATTAGTAGAACGCAAGCGTTGCGCGCAACTTCCGTTGCTGAATATGGGATTAATGAGCAGCAAGATTTATTGCGTGGACTGGTTGGATTTACGCTGGATGATTACAGAGAAGATCTCGGGGAAGTTTTGGCTGGAATGGACTCCCTTAAGGCGAGTGTTGGAATAGATCTTCCACAACTGAAAAAAGTTCTTGAGATTACGCTTAAAAGATCCTTGGCCAGAGACTACCGAAAGACCGATAATGGACAGGCCGGCGCATTTGCGTGGGTGGATAATTTAGAGGCGGTTGATCGATCGGATGTTATTGAAGAGCTGGACAAAATACTCTGGGGATCATTTGACCGTGAAGATTTTTCGGCCATGTGGCTCGCCATCCCAGAAATTATTAACTGGGAGGAGGTTACGGGGTTTTGTTACACGCGTGCAGAATTGGAGTCATCGATCCATTCCGCCCTCGATATTCGAGACCTTAAGAATTCACTACGTTCGGACGCCACTTTGGATACGTTGCGACACCGCGCCATTCATATGGTGTTGGCATCGGGGTTGCCGCCCAAAATTTATTCTACTTACAAGTGCTTATATGCTGAGGTAAATTACAACAAGGCGCTTTATGTTTTGAATGCGGGAAAATGGTATCGCATTGAATCTTCATTCAAAAACAAAGTGGAGAAATATTTCGCCGATCTTGCAAGATGTGCGTTTGGAAAGCCGTTTGTAGAGTACGAGCATGATGACGAGGGGAAATACAATGAGGCGGTCGCGGCTAATCTTCCACGCAAGTACGCAATGCTTGATCGAAAACTGATTTCATTTGGTGGAAAGTCTAGCAAAATTGAAGTATGTGACCTGTATGCCATCGATTCGACGCGCACCGGGAAAAATAGGTTTATTCATGTCAAGCGAGGGCGAAGTTCAGCGACGTTGAGTCATCTCTTCGCACAGGGACTCGTATCGTCGACCCTATTGGTTAGTGAGCCGGGTTTCGTTGCGGAGGTTAACAAACAGCTCGTCAAACAGAATTTTGCGAAGTTACCCGCAAAGCCAGTCGGTAGTCGTTATGAGGTGGTGTTTGCGATTATTGATGGTCCGTCCGGAGCGAAGCTTGATCTTCCATTTTTCAGCAAAGTTAATTTGAGAATATGTGGGAAGACACTCCAGAATTATGGGTTCACTGTAAGTCTTCTGCACATACCCGAATCCGCAAAATTCCTCGCAGAGGTGAGAAAGAGAAAGATTAAAAGGCAAGCAAGTAGAAAGGTGGTAGCGAAGACCCCAGTTCGACGAATCAATCGTGCAGGGAAGACCTGAGAGCACTTTGCCCGCTCAACGGCATGAGCCGGCTGCGTCTTTACGAGGCTGACTGAACCGCAGTCGAAATTGCTTGAATTCGACTGCGGCGCCTAGCTTCCACTATCGCTGCGAAGCGGTCTCCGGGCAAATTTCCACGACCGTCCGCTCAGGGTCGATTGCCTCCATTGACACTGCCTCATTTAGAAAACCGGCACAGCTGAACAACCGCCGCCAACGCCAAGGCCAAGGCCATTCCCCCGATGGCCGAACCCACGCCATCGAATGCCTGAAGCCCCCCCTCATTCCCCACGACTCACCAAATCACGGCTTCGCTCGACCAAACGTGCCGACGACAACGGAAAACTTGCTATCCCCGCAAGTCCACCCTCCACCTCGCTGGAAAGTGCAATCGGACGGAAGACCCGGAAACAGATGCGCCCGCTGATACGCATCGACATTGTCCGACCTCAGCGACAAGGAGAACGACTTGCCCGTGTCGTCGTCGAGCGGTGCCACCGACAAGTCCCAGCACTCCTTCTTGCCGGGGTCCAGATACGTGGCTTCCCCCTTGTCGCAATAGCGAACCTCGGAATCCCCCTTCTTGACCGTGAACGATTTCAGCCGATGCGAATCGACAAATGTCCCGCAATAGTCGCAGTCATAAGATCGACCGAAGAAGCATGACTTCAGGAAACCAATCGCCAGCAACAACAAGAAAAAATTGACCAGCACCTTCATGCACGCCCCGTCATCGTTTTGATTTTATACGGCTGTCACGCGGAAAGCGGCGGCGCCAACCCAGCCGCTTCATCGTCCCCAAGGTAGCACCCGGCCTCGACATTATTCCCGTCGAGGTCGATCAAAAACGCGCAATAAAACGGCGAACGCCTGATCCCGGGCCCGCCATTATTGCGAGCGCCGTGCGCAAGCCCGACGGAATGAAATCGGTCCACCGCTTCGCGGGAAGGCGCCGAGAACGACAGGTGCATCGGACTCGCCGCGGCTCTCGCATCGGCATCCCAGAATGTCGGACGTCCTTCCGCCACCACGAAAAAGGGGGATTGCGGCTTGCCGGTGGAGAAAACAACCCAGGCCGAATCAACGGCAAGACGATGCTTCTCGACCAGACGAATGCCCAACGGAGCCAGCATATGCGCATACAGGCGGGCACTGGATTTCAGGTCGCGGGCGACAATGCCGATATGGTCGAACATGCCAGTCGTCTCGCCATGGCAAAGAGTAGATGTCCAGCTTGCCATAGCGAGTCATCGATCACCATCGTCGCTTATCCGGACCCGCCTCTTTCCGACATTGGGTCGAGCGGCTTGCCTGGCAGGCGCTCGTCAAAACCGAGGTATTGTTTTTCAGTGCCCGCGCGCGATTCGAATCCGGCGAGCCATTGGATTGGGCAGCGATCGCCCACGACGAGGGTTTCGCCGACCAGGCGCATTTGAGCCGTGCCGTGAAACGCACGACGGGTTTCTCTCCCAAGGAATTCACGCGGCGATTCGCCGAGGACGAATCATTCCGGGTCTACCGACTCTGGGTGTGACCGCCCCCTCAAGACACGACACGGGGGCACCAAACCGCATTCCGATGCCCCCGCAACCAACCCGCAACCGCCTCCCGATCAGGAATGCGACGCGGCTGCCGCGCTCGCGGCCTTCTCCTGCTTGGCTTTCTTCGAGGCTTCGTGATGGCCGATCGCGCAGCCGGCAGCCGCGCCCACCACGCCGTGATGGCCGGCCACATGCCCGGCCACGCCGCCCACCGCCGCGCCCTTCAGGCAGCCGGCCGCGTTCGCGTTCGCGTTGGCGCCTGCCGCAAGCAGGCCGATACACGAGAGGGTGATCAACAGACGTTTCATGGTCGAACTCCGTATTCGAGCGTGTGAATCGCGACACGCAAGTCGCGATGGAAAGCGCATTGTGCGGATCGACCCGGCGACGGTCCACCGGCGATGCCCTTGCTTACCGAAGCGACAAACCTGTTACAGATCCGGCCCTTGCAAGGACGCGAACCACACCCAGCAACACGGAAAGCGATCCGAAACACTTTCGGATCGCTTTCAATTCACTCGACTCGGCGCCCGGCCTTCAGGGCGCGAGCCGCGTGAACACGTAGTCGTGGTTCTTCACCAGCGCCTGGTGACAGGCGAAGCAGGTCTTGTGCTGCGCCTCGTCCACCGGCACGCCGTTGATGAAGCGGCCGAAGCCCCAGCCGCCGGTGGCGGCATAACGCTTCGAATCCTTGACCATCACCTGCACGGTGGTGGCCTTGCCGGCCACCGTCGCGGTGGGCGATTCCTCCGATTGCTTGCGCTTGTAGGCGAGCTTGACGAGGATCGTGCCGTCGGGGAACGGCAGCGTCGACTTCTGCAGCGCGGCCACCGCGATCGGGTTGCCGAGCACCACGCGCAGCTCGTCGAGCGGCGCGGGTTCCTCGGCCGGCGCGATCATCTCCCACTTGCGGTAGCCGGGCGGAATCGTCACGCCGTAGATCGGCGAAGCGGCCGAGGCTGCCGAGGCCGAAGCCGCCGCCGGTTTCGCCGGCTCGTCGGCATGCGCCGCCTGGGCAGCGAAGGCCGACAGCAGGCAGGCGCCGACAGCGAGCCTGGAGGTCAGTCGAGCGAAGGACATGGACACACCTCCGTCCATCAGAGCTTGGTCACTTGCAGGATCGCCTCGGCGAATGCCTGCGGCGCTTCCTGCGGCAGGTTGTGGCCGATGCCGCCGCTCAGCGTCTGGTGGCGATACTTGCCCGTGAACTTCTTCGCGTAGGCGGCCGGCGCCGGGTGCGGCGCGCCATTGGCATCGCCTTCCATGGTGATGGTCGGCACCGAGATCGACGGAGCGGCCGCGAGGCGCTGTTCCAGCGCGTCGTACTTGGCCTCGCCGCGCTCGAGGCCGAGGCGCCAGCGGTAGTTCGAGATCACCACGGCGACGTGGTCGTCGTTGTGGAAGGACGCGGCGCTGCGCGCATAGGTGGCGTCGTCGAAGTTCCACTTGGGCGAGGCCAGTTGCCAGATCAGCTTGTTGAAGGCATCGCGGTTGGCCGCGTAGCCGGCCGCGCCGCGCTCGGTCGCGAAGTAGAACTGGTACCACCACTGGAACTCGGCTTGCGGCGGCAGCGGCGCCTTGTTCGCCGCCTGGCTGCCGATCAGGTAACCGCTCACCGACACCAGCGCGACCACGCGCTCGGGCCACAGCGCCGCGATGATGTCGGCGGTGCGCGCGCCCCAGTCGTAGCCGCCGAACACGGCCTTGTCGATCTTCAGCGCGTCGAGCAGCGCGATGGTGTCGACGGCCGTCACGACCTGCTGGCCGTTGCGCGGCGTATCGGCGGACACGATGCGGGTCGAGCCGTAGCCGCGCAGGTACGGCACGATCACGCGGTAGCCGGCCGCCACCAGGCGCGGCGCCACCTCGGCATAGGAATGGATGTCGTAGGGCCAGCCGTGCAGCAGCACCACCACCGGGCCCGTCTTCGGGCCGACGTCGACATAACCGACGTCGAGCACGCCGGCCTTGATCTGCTGGATATCGGAGAAGCCGGCGCTGCCGCCGCCGGCGCGCATGGCCGAGCCGGCCTCGGGCGTCTGCGCCTGGGCCAGGCTGCTCAGGCCGAGATCGACCAGGCTGACGCTGGCCAGCGTGGTACCGAGAATGCGACGGCGCCGCAGGTTGACGTTGTCCGACATGTTCCGTTCTCCTTGATGCGAATCGCGCGAATGACGCGAGTTTCGTCTTTGCAGAATGAGTCGCGCCTCCCTTGCGGCACGCCCCCCAGTGATCCGCCCGACTGCCCGCTCCGCCTTGGCGGATGCGATGCAGCGAACGTCTGGCCGCATTTATAGCGGAGCCCGGAAGCCGCTTTGTATCGCAGTGTGTCCATGCCGGAACACGACACATAGCGAATCAAAATCGCCGCGTCCGGATACACGTGGGCCCCTTACACTGGCCGCATCCGGCACACGTCGTAAGCATCAAAAGCAAATTGAAAGCATTTAGTCAGGATGACGAGAGATCACGGCGAAGATGATCGTTTGCCTGCTGCAAGCTATTTCGGAATGGCTCACAATCATGCCCGCCACGCCGCGCGCCATGCCCGGGGCGCCTTGCCAAAGGCACGGCGGCGCTGCAATAAATCGATTACGAATGCCCACCACACCTGGAGGAGAGACCGATGGCTGACAGCCCTCAAGACGATGCACGCAAACGGAAACCGCTATGGGTCTGGGTCGCGCTGCTGATTCCGTATGCCGCCCTGCTGTGGCTGCCGTTCTACAACTACGGCAAGCCCGCCTTCGCCGGCCTGCCGATGTTCTACTGGTATCAACTGCTGTGGGTGCCGGTCACCTCGGTCCTGCTGTACCTCGTCTACCGGAGTGAGAAATGAACGGCAACATCGCCATCGATCCGGTCGCGATGACCGTCTTCATCGCCTTCTTCGCGCTGGTCACGGTGCTCGGCTTCGTGGCCGCGCGCTGGAAGCGCGGCGATCTCACCCAACTGCATGAATGGGGCCTCGGCGGCCGGCAGTTCGGCACCGTGATCTCCTGGTTCCTGGTCGGCGGGGATTTCTACACCGCCTACACGGTGATCGCGGTCCCGGCCCTGGTCTATGCGGTGGGCGCCTACGGCTTCTTCGCGCTGCCCTACACGATCGTGGTCTATCCCTTCGTGTTCGCGGTGATGCCGCGGCTCTGGAAGATCGCGCACGCGAAAGGCCACATCACGGCGGCCGACTACGTGCACGGCGAGTTCGGCGGCAAGCTGCTGCCGGCCGCGATCGCCGTCACCGGCATCGTCGCCACCATGCCCTACATCGCGCTGCAACTGGTGGGCATGCAGGTGGTGATCAAGGGCCTGGGCGTGAGCGGCGAGCTGCCGCTGGTGATCGCCTTCCTGATCCTCGCGCTCTACACCTATACGAGCGGCCTGCGCGCGCCGGCGATGATCGCCTTCGTGAAGGACATCATGATCTACATCGTGGTGATCGCGGCGGTCTGCCTGATCCCGGTGAAGCTCGGCGGTTACGCGCACGTGTTCGAACTGGCCGACGCGCACTTCGCGGCCAAGGGCGGGCCCACCGGCATCCTGCTCAAGCCGACGCAGTTCACCGCCTACGCCTCGCTCGCGCTGGGCTCGGCACTGGCCGCCTTCATGTATCCGCACACCATGACGGGCGTGCTGGCCTCGGGCTCGGCGGCCACCGTCAAGAAGAACGCGATCTTCCTGCCGGCCTACACGCTGCTGCTCGGCCTGATCGCCCTGCTCGGCTACATGGCGATCGCCGCCGACATCCACGTGAGCTCGCCCACCGACGTGGTGCCGGCCCTGTTCCACACGCTGTTCCCGTCGTGGTTCGTCGGCTTCGCCGCCGCCGCGATCGCGATCAGCGCGCTGGTGCCGGCCGCGATCATGTCGATCGGCGCGGCCAACCTGTTCACGCGCAATCTGTGGCGGCCGCTGGTGTCGCCGAACCAGTCGGCGGCCGGCGAGGCCTCGACGGCCAAGCTGGTCTCGCTGCTGGTGAAGTTCGGTGCGCTGATCTTCATCGTGGTGCTGCCCACGCAGTACGCGATCGACCTGCAGCTGCTGGGCGGCATGTGGATCCTGCAGATCCTGCCGGCCGTGGTGTTCTCGCTCTACACGCGCCGCCTGAGCACGACGGGCCTGCTGCTGGGCTGGCTGGTGGGGATCGTGGTCGGCACCTCGCTGGCCGCCTCGCAGGGCTTGAAGCCGGTCTACACGCTGCACCTCGGCTCGGCCTCGTGGACGCTCTACATCGGCCTGATCGCGCTGGCGATCAACATCGTCGTGACCCTGGTGGTGTCGGCGCTGACGCCGGCCAAGCGCGCCCAGGCGGCTGCCGCCTGAAGCGCGCCGGGCCGCCGGCCGCCGCGCAACCCCTGTGCGTGGCGGCCGGCGGCCCGGCCTTTTTCGAAGTTGTCCGCGCAAAGGCGCCCGCATCCGTCAGCTCGGATGCGGGCGCCTTTGGCTTTACAGCAGCCCGGTGGTCAGCGCCTTGAGGGTGGCGGCCGCGCGCGTCGAGCAGTCGAGCTTGCGGAAGATGCTCTCGACATGCGTGCGCACCGTGCTCGGGCTCAACTCCAGCACGCGCGCCGCTTCCTTGTTGCTCAGGCCACCGCTGATCTGGCGCAGCACCTCGATCTCGCGCGGCGACAGCAGCGGCGTGACGGGCCGCCTGGGCGCCGGCGCGGGGCCGCCCGCGGTCTCCACCAGGGCCGCGATCACCTCGGGATCGAAGCGCCCGGCCGCGGCCTCGGCCTGCAGCAGGCCGGCCGCCGCGTCGATCGAATGCGCGGCGCGCCAGGGCCGCGCGTCGAGCAGCGCCTGGCAGGCCACCGCGCCGGCCAGCAGGCGCTGCGGCACGTCCAGCGCCGTGCCCGACAGGCCGCGGAAATAGCCGCTGCCGTCGAGCCGCTCGTAGGCATGCGAGGCCAGCCCCGCCGCGCCGCGCAGGCCGCCGATCTGCTGCGCCGCGCGCGCGGTCCAGTACGGCACCAGCCGCACCTGCTCCCATTGATCGCTCGACAGGCGCCCCGGCGTATCCCAGAGCCGGTTCGGCAGCGCCGCGCGGCCGATGCCGTGCAGCAGCGCGGCCGCCTCCAGCTCGGCGCCGATCGCGGCATCGAGGCCGAGCCGCGCCGCCGCGCGCGAGGCCAGGCTGGCCACGCGGCGCGCATACCCGGCCAGCCAGGGCAGCTTCAGCTCGGTGACGTCGGCCAGCAGGCTCAGCGCCACGTCGGCCGTGTCCTGCTGGTCGGCCAGGCGCCAGCCGGCGGTGTCGGGTTCGCCGGCATCGAGCGTGTCGAGCCAGGCTTCGGCATGGGCGATGCAGAGCTCGGCCAGCGCGGCGGGATACTTCGCGCCGCCCTGCGCGCGCAGATAGGCCAGCGCCGCTTCGCGGCCGTGCGCGCGGGCGAGGATTTCCAGGTCGCTGGCGAGATTAACGAAATAGACGGTGGACGGCACCGCGTCGCCGTCGAGCCCCTCGGGCATGCCCTTGCCGTCGTGGCGCTCGAAGATGCGCCGCAGCGTCAGCACCACCCCGGCCGGCATGCCGAGCGTGACCGCGATGTCGCCGGAGATCTCGCAGTGGATCAGCGCCAGCGGCACGATCAGCGAATGCATCTGCGCGCTCATCGGCGGCAGGCGCTGCGCCATCAGCGCCTCGCGCGAGGCCACGTCGTCGCCGAGCAGGTCGGCGAAACCGCTCGCGTTGGCGGTGCAGCCGGACCAGCGCAGCATCGCGGCGGCGCGCGCATGGTTCTGCGCCTCGGCGCCGGCGCCGGCCTCGGCGGCCAGCCAGCCGGCCAGGCAGGCGGTGCGGCGCGAATGATCGGTCGAGCGGCCCATGCTGAGGTCGCCGACGAAGGCCAGCGCGAGGATCGCGTCGGTGAGGCTTGCCGTGCTTGCGGACATCGTGATCGGGATGGCGGGAGGAAGGTTCGGATCGGGGCGCGAACGGCGCCATGAGGACTGCCCGGCGGCCCGGGCGACCGGGTCGGTCGATCGACCGATACCGGCGCGAGGCGCCAACGACGACACTGGCTACCAGTCGAGCCGATATCGCGGCTCGCACCACTTACCCAGGAGATCGTCATGAAGCGCCATTCTATCGCAGCCCTGATCGCCGGTTTCGGCCTCGCCACTGGCCTGGCCGGCTTTTCAGCAGCCGCCGCCGCGGCCGAACCCGCCGCCTCCGTCGTGATCGTCCACGGCGCCTTCGCCGACGGCTCGGACTGGGCCAAGGTGGTGCCGCTGCTGCAGGACAAGGGCATCCACGTCACCGTGGTGCAGAACCCGCTCGACTCGCTGGCCGACGACGTGGCCGCCGCGACGCGCGCGATCGACAAGCAGCCGGGCAAGGTGGTGCTGGTCGGCCACTCCTGGGGCGGCACCGTGATCACCGAAGCCGGCCGCGACGACAAGGTGGCGAGCCTGGTGTACGTGGCGGCCTTCGCGCCCGACGCGGGCCAATCGGTGGCCGACGTCTCGAAGGACGCGCCCCAGTCGCCCGGCATCGCCCGCGTGGAAGCCGACAGCCAGGGCTGGCTGAGCCTGCCGGCGCAGGCGGTGGCCGAGGACTTCGCGCAGGACGTGCCGGCCCGCGAGGCGCGCGTGATGGCCGCCACCCAAGGCCCGATCAAGGGCAGCGCGTTCGGCGAGGCGGTCTCGACCGCCGCCTGGCACGACAAGCCCTCGTACTACATCGTCAGCCAGCACGACCGGATGATTCCGCCCTCGCTGGAACGCTCGATGGCCAAGGCGATCGGCGCGAAGGTCACCGAGCTGCCGACCAGCCACGTGCCGCAGCGCTCGCGTCCGGCCGACGTGGCGCGCGTGATCGAGCAGGCGGTGGCCGCCGTCAAGTAAGCCCGCGCCAGGCACCGCGCGCCGCGCCGGCAGGCGGCTTGTATCGCACTGTATCCGGCTCGATCGACGATACATGCACATGCAATTCGGGCCCGCCGCGAAACAAAGCGGACAAGTGCCGATGTTCCAATCTCGTCATGCCGAACGGGACGCGGGAAGCCGCGCGACAGGGCAGGAAAGCCAGGCCGCACGATTCGAGTCCAGCAAGGCATGAATTACTGATCGCACGATCGCATCGCATCCGATTGATATCGGCGACGATGCGCGACACCACCGACATCCATTATCAGGAGCACCACCATGAGCAAGATCGACAAGGTTCTGTACACCGGCAAGACCCACACCACCGGCGGCCGCGACGGCGCCTCGCGCAGCTCGGACGGCCGTCTGGACGTGCGCCTGTCGCCCCCGGGCAGCAACGGCGCCGGCACCAACCCGGAGCAACTGCTGGCCGCCGGCTGGTCGGCCTGCTTCATCGGCGCGATGCAGGCCGTGGCGCGCAGCCAGGGCGTCAGGGTGCCGGCCGACGTGTCGGTCGATACCGAGATCGACCTCGGCACCAGCGACGAGCAGTACTTCATCCAGGCCCGCCTGAACGTCAGCCTGCCGGGCCTCGATCGCGCGGTGGCGCAGTCGCTGGTCGACGCGGCGCACCAAGTCTGCCCGTATTCGAAGGCCACCCGCAACAACATCGACGTCACGCTGAACCTGCTCTGATCGACCCGCGCGCGGCGGCGGGCACGGCGCCCTCGCCCGCCGCCGCCGCGCGCGAATCCGGCAAGACCCAGCCCTGCCCGTATCACTCGACTACGCAAACCTTCGACATTTGAGGTCCACCATGAAACACCGCATCGCCGCTTCCGCCTTGTTCGTCGCATTCGCCGCCGCGCTCGCGGCACCCGCCATGGCCGCCGGCCAGGTCACCGGCAGCTTCGGCGACAGCGTCGCCACCGCCTCCGCCGCCCCGCTCGCCAGCCCCGGCAGCGATACCGCCGTCACCCGCCAGGCAAGCAACGGCCCGCTCACGCGCGCCCAGGTGCGCGCCGAACTCGCGCAGATCGTCGCCGCCGGTTATTCGCCGAGCCGCCCCAACGATCCCTACTACCCGGACAACGTGCAGGCCGCGCTCAAGCGCGTGCAGGACATGAAGATGGCCTCGAACGACACCGCCGCCAGCAGCTACGGCGCCGACATGCCGGCCATCGCCGAATCGGGCAGCCGCGTGGTGATCACGCGCGTGGTGGAGCGTTCGGTGTACTACGGGCATTGAGCGCGTGGCGCACCGGCCGCGTGGCGGCGAGTTCATTCGGGCAGGATTGTCCGGCTCGCCGTCGCGCCGCCACCTCGTTCGTGCCCGCGATGTTCGCCGGCCCTGGCCTTGTGCTCCCGATCCCGGTCGTGGGCACAAGGCCAGGGCCGCTTTCGTCTGGAACGGCGCGACGCGCGCTGATCACGAAAAAACGGCGCACGCGGCGCCGTCGTCATGGATTCGATTCAAGGATCCGACTCGCGGGCCGGCAGTCGAGCCCGGCTCCCCGCACGCGACGTCGCGCGCCGCCCCCTCCCCTCACTCCGCGCCTTCGCGCACCGACTTCACCAGGTTGTCGCGCAGCGTGACCACCGCCTTCTGGGTCTTGTCGAACTCCTCCGGCGTGAGCCCGCAGGCATCCACCAGGCTCACGCTGGCGAGGTCCTCGCGCAGCCGCCAGCCCTTCCGAGTCAGGCTGACCAGCACCTGGCGCTCGTCGTGCGCGGCGCGCTGCCGTTGCAGGTAGCCCATCGCCTCGAGCTTCTTCAGGATCGGCGTGAGCGTGTTCGACTCGAGGAACAGCTTCTCGCCGAGCTGGCTGACGGTCTGCTCGTCCTGCTCGGAGGCCGCCACCAGCGTGATGTACTGCGTGTAGGTGAGCCCCAGCTCGTCCAGCACCGGCTTGTAGGCCTTGCCGAACGCCAGGTTCGCCGAGTAGACGGCGAAGCAGAGAAAATCGGCGAGCTTCGGAATGGCCGGCTCGGCCTTGTCCTTGCGGGTCATGGGCGCCCCTGTCGATGCATGGTGTCGAAGCGCGGATTATATATCGGATGCGATATAGTCGCGTGACGAAGTTTTCGGCGGGCGGAACGACGGCGAACGGCGAAAGCCGAGCCGGGCGGGCTCGGCGTCGACATCGCCGGTCGATGGCACCGGGCCGTGCCGGGCGGCACGGCGGCGCGCGCCCCGCATCAGGAATGCGCGTAGATCGCGTCGATCTCGGCCTGGTCGCGCCGCGCCGAGGGCATCTGCATCACATCGCCGGCGGCCGGGCGCGTCTGGGCGCGGGCCTCGACATCGGCCGCGCCGTCGATGCGCGACAAGGCCGCCTGGATGTTGGCCGGGTATTGCGTGTGGTCGCTGGCCGGGTTGTAGCCGGCCTGTTCGAGCTGGACCAGCTCGGCGCGGACCTGGGCGCGCGTGAGACCTTGCTGGCTGGTCTGGGCGAAGGACAGCGCCGGGGCGGTGGCGAGGGCGGCAAGGGCGAGGACGTGGGCAAGCTTCATGGTGTTTCTCCTGGGTTCGATGGGACGGCATTCGGTTGCGGGTTTCGGTACGCAGGGATGCTGATCGCGTACCGTCAGTAGACCGCGCCCACGTATCCCGTCTGTTTCCGCGCCCGGCCGCTTTTGCATGCCGATGTTTCGCGACGCGCGCTGGATACGTCGCGGTACAAAACCGTGCCGCCATGCTTGCCGGGTGCCGGGAGCACGGCACAGCCGCCATGCGTCGCCCCGAGCAACCCGCGCCGCCATTGCGGGGATCGCGAAACCTCGCTATACATGCCGGTTCGCCCGCGCGGGCCCGAGGGCCGTGCCCGCCGTTTTCTCCATTCGGACGACACACCATGACCTATACCTACACGTTGACCGATGTCGCGGACGAAACCGTCCGCAAGCAGATCGCCGCCCCGCTGGTGGCCTACAACGACCGCAACGGCGGCCCGAGCGGCAATCGCCCGCTGGTGGTGGCCTTGCGCGACGCGGCCGGCGAAGTCACGGGCGGCCTGTGGGCCTCGACCGCCTACGGCTGGCTGGCCATCCAGTTGCTGGTGGTGCCGGAAAGCGCGCGCGGCGGCGGCGTCGGCACGCGCCTGATGCAGATGGCTGAACAGGAGGCGCTCGCGCGCGGCTGCCACGCGGCCTGGCTCGATACCTTCGAATTCCAGGCGCGGCCGTTCTACGAGCGGCTCGGTTACCAATGCTTCGCCGAGCTGCCCGACTATCCGCCGGGCTTCTCGCGAATGTTCATGAAGAAGACGCTGCGCCCGCTCTGAGCCGGCACGCGAATCGGGCGCCACGGCCGGCTGCCGCCGGGCCGGGAACCCCGCCCGGCAAGGCCCGCAGCGTAGTGGTCGGCCATCGCGGCACACGCCCCGGCGCGTGCGCGCCCGCCCGCGATCCGGCCCCCGCTCGCCAAAAAAGCAACCCGGCCCGCGCCCTTGTGTAAACTGCTGCCTTTTTTTCACGTTCGCAGCATGTCGTCACTCCCGCAGCGCAGCTCCCTGCACGCGCCGGCCCTCGTCCGCATCCTGACCCGCCTCGGCGGCACCGACGTGCAACGCACGGCGCAGCCGCTCGCCGATCGGCTCAGCCAGTGGGTGGCCTGGACCGACGCGATCGCGCTCTCCTCGGTGCTGGCCGCGCCGGCGCCGGTGGTGGCCGGCCTGCGCGGCAACGGCGAGGACGAGGCCGCGCGCGGCCTGAGCCTGCGCTCCTCGCTGTCGAAGGCGATTGCCAACGACGCGCTGCTCGCGCCCGCGCGCCAGCT
>NZ_VWWK01000087.1:0-28331 GCF_011753035.1 Burkholderia sp. Ax-1720
CGCGGCGGGCGCGCGACCACCGCCTCGGCCGCGCCGGCCGCCTCCACCAGCACCAGGTCGGCGCGCGCGCCCGGCGCCAGGCCGTAATCGCCGAAACCGCAGCCGCGCGCGGCCGAATCCGTCACGCAGTCGAGCGCGACGGCCAGCTCGTCGTCGCGGCGGAAGTTGTTGCGCATGCCGATCAGCATCGCGCGTTCGAGCATGTCGGGGCGGCCATAGGGCGTCCAGGTATCGCGGATCCCGTCGTTGCCGCCCACCACGGTCACGCCCGCCGCGCGGCAGGCCGTCACCGACGGCACCTCGATATCGGGCGGCGCGCTGGTGATGATCGGCACGTCCAGCGCGGCCATGCGCGCCAGCAGCGCGTCGCGCACGCGCGGCTCCACCCCGCCCAGGCAGAAGCCATGGCTGATCGCCACCCGGCCGCGCATGCCGAGCGCGGCGGTGCGATCGAGGACCAGCCCCAGCGAGGCCGCGCCCATCTCGCCGCGCTCGTGCAGGTGCAGGTCGATGCCGCTGCCGTGCCGCTCGGCGAGCCGGAACATCAGGTCGACGGCCGCCACCGGGTCGCCCTCGATCGCGCAGGGATCGAGCCCGCCGACCAGGTCCGCGCCGGCGCCCAGCGCCGCGTCGAGCAGCGCCTCGGTGCCGGGCCGCGCCAGCACGCCCGATTGCGGGAAGGCGACGATCTGGATTTCCTGCCGGCCGCGCATCGCCTCGCGCGTGGCGAGCACGCCTTCCAGGTGCTTCAGCCCCGCCTCGGTATCGATGTCGACATGGGTGCGCAGCCGCGTGGTGCCGGCCGCCAGGAAGGCGCGCGCCAGGGCCAGCGACTGCCGGCCCGCGTGGTGCCCCTGCTCGGCGCGCCAGCGTCGCTCGAACTCGATGCGATCGACCAGGCGCGGGCCGACCTCGTTGCGAAACCAGGGCAGGCCCCAGTGCGTCTTGTCGAGATGCGTGTGGCCCTCGACCAGGCCCGGCAGCGCCAGCCGGCGCGCGCCGTCCTCGATCGCGCAGCCGGGCGGCGGCGCCAGCGCGGGGCCGATCGCGGCGATCCGCGAACCCATGATGAGGATGTCGGCGCGCGCGCCGTCCAGGGTGCGGATGTCACGAATCAGCAGGGAGGTCGTCGTCATTGGAGAAGCGGGAAAAGGTCGGTGTCGGGCAGGTCGTTGCATGCGCAACGGGATGGCGCGCGCGGTTCATGTCGCCGGCTCACATCGCGGTGACCGGCAGGTCGGGTTCGAGCTTGCGCCAGACGAAGCCGATATGCTCGACCATCAGGCGCCGCGCCTCCTCGGGCTGGCGCGCGCGGATCGCCTCCCACAGCCGCAGGTGCTGGGCCAGGATGTGCTCGCCGGCCTGCTCGCGCAGCTCGAACAGGTTGGTGTTGTTGAGCGAGATATGGGTGTGCAGCATCTTGGCCAGGCTGCCCTGCAGGTGGCGCAGCATCGCGTTGTGCGAGGCGCCGGCCAGCGCCGCGTGGAAATCGCCGTCGAGCCGCGATTCGCGCGCGTGGTCGCCCTCGCGATGCGCCTCGACCATCGCCGCCATCACGTTGCCGATCCGCGCGAGGTCCTCCTCGGTGGCGCGCATCGCCGCCAGGTAGGCCGTGGTGGCCTCCAGCATCAGGCGGAATTCCAGCATGTCGGGGCGCAGCTCGGGATGGTCGCCGACCAGTTGCCGCCACGGCGAGATCAGGCCCGTCTGCAGGCGGTCGGAAACGTAGAAGCCCGACATCGGGCGGCTGGTCAGCAGCCCGCGCGCCACCAGCCGCTGCAGCGCCGTGCGCACCGTCGAGCGCGCCGCGCCCATCGACTCGGCCAGCTTGCGCTCGCCCGGGATCCGTTCGCCGGGCGCCCACACGCCCTCGATCAGTTGCGTCTCGATCTCGCGCAGGATGCGCTCGGTCTGGCTGGGGGTTTTCATCGGGAGGCTGGGCTGGCGTGGATGGGTGGATCGAATCGAGGGATGGCGGAAGATCGGGGAGATCGGGAAAGCGCGGCCCGGCCGACAAACCGTAAACTGGTCGTACCAGTTTGCCGGAAGCCGGGCGGGCTGTCGATCATGGCGACCACCGATGCCAGGCCAGCCCCGCCCGGCGATCGGACCAGACAGGCGCCGCCCCGAGGCGGCGCCACATCCCCCAGCAGGAGAATTCCATGAAGGTGGCCCTGTTCGTCCCTTGTTTCATCGATGCGCTCTACCCCGAGGTCGGCATCGCGACGCTGGAGCTGCTCGAGAAGCTCGGCCTCGACGTCGACTATCCGCGCCGCCAGACCTGCTGCGGCCAGCCGCTCGCCAACAACGGCTGCGAGGCCGACGCGGCCGGCGCCGAAACGCTGTTCGTCGACAACTTCGCCGGCTACGACTACGTGGTGGCGCCCTCCTCGAGCTGCGTCCACCATGTGCGCCAGCACCTGACGGCGGCCGGCGAATCGCCGCGGATCGCGGCGGTGCGCGCCAATACCTACGAATTGACCGAGTTCCTGCACGACGTGCTCGGCGTGCGCGCGTTCCCCTGGGCGCGCTTCGAGCACACGGTCGGGCTGCACAACAGTTGCAGCGCGATCCGCCACCTGCACGCGGCCTCGATGAGCGAGATCCAGGGCGAACCCTGGTCGAAGGCGCGCACGCTGCTGGAGGGCGTGGCCGGCATCCGCTTCGCCGCGCCCGCCCGGCCCGACGAATGCTGCGGCTTCGGCGGCACCTTCTCGGTATCGGAGGCGGCCGTCTCGGTGCGCATGGGCCAGGACAAGGTGCGCGACCACCGGCAGGCCGGCGCCGAGTTCATGGTCTCGGCCGACATGTCCTGCCTGATGCACCAGCAGGGCTGCGCCGCGCGCGAGCGGATCCCGATGCGCTTCCTGCACATCGCCCAGGTGCTGAACGGCGTCGATACGGCCGCGCTGGCCGGCCCCGGCCGCGTGGAGGTGCAGGCATGAGCCGCGCCAAACCCGTCGATCACGCCGGCGCCGCCGAGGCCTTCCTCGCCAAGACCGAGCACGTGGCCTTCCACGACCGCCGTCTGTGGGACCTGCGCAAGAAGCGCGACGCCCAGGCCGCCTCGATCGAGGAATGGGAGACGCTGCGCACGCTGGCCTCGCAGATCAAGGAACACACGCTGTCGCGCCTGGCCGACTACCTGGAGCAGTTCGCCTCGAACGCCGAGGCCAACGGCGTGAAGGTGCATTGGGCGCTCGACGCGGCCGCGCACAACGAAACCGTCTACCGCATCCTCGAATCGCATGGCGTGAAGACGCTGGTCAAGAGCAAGTCGATGCTGACCGACGAATGCGAGCTGCGCGAATACCTCGGGCCGCGCGGCATCGAGGTGATGGAGACCGATCTGGGCGAGCGGATCCAGCAGCTCGACCAGCAGCCGCCCTCGCACGTGGTGGTGCCGGCCGTGCACAAGCTGCGCGGCGACGTGGCCGAATTGTTCGGCCGCACGCTCGGCACCGATCCCGCCAACGACGACATCCACTACCTGGCCGAGAGCCAGCGCGTGACCACCCGCCCGGCCTTCCTGGAAGCCGGCGCCGGCATGACGGGCTGCAACTTCGCGGTGGCCGAGACCGGCACCGTGGTGGTCTGCACCAACGAGGGCAATGCCGACCTGTCGGCCAACGTGCCGCCGGTGCATATCGTCTCGATCGGCATCGAGAAGCTGATCCCGCGCATCGCCGACCTCGGCGTGTTCGTGCGGCTGCTCTCGCGCAGCGCGCTCGGCTCGCCGATCACGCAGTACACCTCGCACTTCCGCAAGCCGCGCCCCGGCACCGAGATGCATTTCGTGATCGTCGACAACGGCCGCTCGGCGCGCCTGGCGATGGACGATTTCTGGTACTCGCTGAAGTGCATCCGCTGCGGCGCCTGCATGAACACCTGCCCGGTCTATCGACGCAGCAGCGGGCTGTCGTATGGCAGCACCTATGCCGGGCCGATCGGCGCGATCCTGAACCCCGCCTACGACCTCAAGCGCTTCAGCACCCTGCCCTTCGCCTCGACCATGAACGGCAGTTGCAGCAATGTCTGCCCGGTCAAGATCAATATCCACGAGCAGTTGTATCGCTGGCGCCAGATCGTCGCCGAGGAAGGCGAGCTGCCGCGCGTCAAGCGCGGGCTGATCAAG
Organism: Burkholderia sp. Ax-1720; assembly: GCF_011753035.1. Taxonomy (NCBI): domain Bacteria; kingdom Pseudomonadati; phylum Pseudomonadota; class Betaproteobacteria; order Burkholderiales; family Burkholderiaceae; genus Burkholderia; species Burkholderia sp. Ax-1720. Next base: position 4,136 of record NZ_VWWK01000087.1, read on the forward strand.
GTGGCGGGCAAGCTGCTGGCCAATCCCTCGCTGTATCGCGCCTCGGTGCGTTCGATGCAGACCGCCCTGCATCGGCTGCCGAACCTGGTGCTCTACAACCCGCTCAATACCTGGGGCAAGGGGCGCGCGCTGCCCGAGGCGCCGAGGCAGACGTTCCGCGATTGGTACGAGGCGAATCGGGGCAAGGACGGCGCCCAGGCGGGCCCGGATAAAAACAAGGACGAGGAGTCGACATCATGAGCGTGTCTCGCGAGGAATTCCTGATGCGCGTGCGCGCGGCGCAGCGTGTGGCCGTGCGCGAGGATGGCGGTAACGGCAGCTTCGCGGCGATCGGCGGCGACGATCCGCATCCGTTGCCGGTGCTGCCGGTGTTCGAGACGCCCGCGGGCGATCGGCTCGAACGTTTCCGCGCGAGTCTGGCGACGATGGGCGGCAAGTGCGTCACGCCGGCCTCGCGTGCGGAACTGCCGGGATGGTTCGCCGAGCGGTTTCCGGGGCATGTGCCGCTGTCGGCCACGGACGAGGTGCCGGGCGTCGAGTTGCTCGATGCGGCACGGGTGCCGGCTTCGCTGCACGAGGTGGAGGTGGGCGTGGTGCGGGCGCGCCATGGCGTGGCCGAAACCGGATCGGTCTGGCTTTCCGAGGCGGAGTATCGCGTCAACGCGCTCGGTTACCTGGTCCAGCATCTGGTGGTGCTGCTCGATCCGGCCGATATCGTCGATGGCTTGCAGGACCTGTATCGGATTGCCGATTTTCATGAGGCGAGCTACGCGGCGCTGGTGACGGGGCCCTCGGCCACGGCCGATATCGAGGGCGTGCTGATCCAGGGGGCGCAGGGGGTGAGGTCGTTGACGGTGGTGTTGCTGGGGCGTGGGGCGGGTTGAGGGCCGGCAAACTCCGCCGGCGGTAGTCTCAATCACGAGCCGGCACCGGCGAACAACCACAACGCGCGGCGTCGTGGCCGCCCCCGGCCCGCCCAAGCTCATTGTTCCGACGATAGGCCCGCGATGGATGCCTGATCCTGGTGCATCGACGGCCATTCCATGTATTTCTGCGCCGACGGCTTCCGTTTTCCGTCGCATATTTCGCCTGCGAGCCGCGAGCGCCCGGCCAAACTGCGCGACGATGAAATCGGAGACTCCCGATGCCGCTACCGCATCCGGCCTCGCGCCGGAACGTGTAGCCCGCAGGGGAAATAAAGTTGTCGACTGTGGAAGAAACACCATGAACGCCATTACCAGGAAGCTGGCCGCGCTGATGCCGGGCCAGCATGCGCCCGCCCCCGACGACGCCCCGAACCACGGGGCCCCCGCCGCCGATCGGCGCCATGTCGGCGCGCCCCTGCAGGGACTGGCCGGCATGGCCCGCTCCCTGAAGCCGGGCGCCGGCACGGCCACGAACTCGAAGCGCCCGCTCGGTGAACTGCCCGGGCCGACGCTCAGCGTGAAGCATCGGATCTCGGCCGGACTGTCGCGGCTCACCCACTCCCACGACCGCCTGCTCCAGCCGATCGTCGGCATCAACGCGATGCGCAATGGTCGCGAGAAGATCCACTTCGGCAAGCGCAGCTTCTTCTCCGGCACGGTTACCCTCGAAGCCGAGGGCCGGCCGCCCCGCAACGTGCGCGTGATCGCGGAGCGCCACTTCCACGACGACGGTTCAAGATTGCGCCAGGCCTTCTATCCGCTCGACAAGAACCTGAAGCCGGACACGAGCACCCGGCTCTACAAGCGCACGGACGGCAGATGGGGGATCGACAGCCTCAAGGACGAGCGGGATCCGTCCACGCGATGGCTGCCCGCCGACGCCTTCGACAAGATCGCCAGGGATGGCTTCAAGACCGGCTTCCATCGCGTCGGCAATCGCGAGTTCTGCGTCGCCTCGACCATGCAGGACTCGAAATCGTCCAATCCGTCCAAGCCGGTGATGTTCGAATGCATTCGTGGCGCGACGCCGGCCGAGGATCGATATCACGCCGTCAAGTCGAACCTGGGCCGCGGCCATGCGGTGTACCTGCCGGTCGACATGGCCGCCGCCGATCCCTTCATCGGACAGATCACGGTCCAGCTCGAGAGCCGGCTGGCCGGCCGGGTCAGCCTGGCCGGCGCCGGCGCGCAGCCGCTGGCCATCGCGCGCGCGGCGGCCGTCAGCGCATTTCGCGCCGGCGCGCCGGTCCATGAGGCGATCGCGCTCGGCGTCGATCTGGTCTCGGTGCGGGGGCGCGTCACCGACGAACACAGCCTGTCGACTTACGCCGCGGCCGGCTCGGCGGCCGGCCTGCTGCATCGCTCGGGCGCCACGCCCGAGGCGGCCAGCGAAGCCGCGCACTCGCTGATCCGGATGGCCGAGATCATGCCGTCCGGGCAAGTGGCGACGGCCGCCGTCGATCCGCTGGGCCTGCCCGCCGGCCCGCAACGCCGGCACGGCATCCTGAACCTGGCCTATCGCGACGCCGCCGCCGGCCTGGGCGCCATGAAGACCCGGGTCGACCGGATGGATCGCAGCGCGCATGGCGCGGACCTCAGCGCGCTGACGGCGGCGGCCCGGCAACTGTTCGTCGAAAAGGGCTACACCGCGGCCGAGTTGCCCGCCATCGCCGCCGAGAAGGCCCGCCAGCAGCGGGCAAAACTGGATGATCGCGCCGACCAGGCCGAGGCGGTGGCCGACGAGGCCCATCTCGCCGTGCTGGCGGCCAGCGCCGAGCTCGCCAAGCTCGAACCGACACTTCCGCGAAGCGGCGGCTGGTCGGCGGCATCGCTGCTGGCCCCGCTGCGCGGCGGCGGCGCCCAGGCGGCCAACCCGAACGCACCAGCGCTGACGCTGGCACGCGCCACCCTCGATCGCGCGCAACAGCGGCACGCGCTGGCCTCGCAGGGCGCCGCCGCGGCGCGCCACGATGCCGATCAGGCCGGCGGCGAGCATGGCGAGCGACTCGAGCTGGCGGTGAGCGTGCTGTGCGCGGCTCATCGCGCCGCGCCCGACAACCAGCATGCCGCGATGGTGGCCGCGCGCGTGGCGTGCGAAACCTTCCGTGCGCCCGGCGATGCGCCGCGCGCGCGCTTCGCCGCCGATACGGCCCATCTCGCGCTGCTGGCCGGCGCCCCGGAGAGCGATGCGATCGCGATCGCGCACCTGGCCGCCGAATCCCATGACGCCGCCGCTCCCGCCGGCTACAGCGCCGACGATCTGCGCGCGCTCCAGGTCGCCCACGTACAGGTGGCGAGCCCCGGCGGCGCGACACCGCTCGACGAGGCAGGCTCCCGCGCGCGCTCGCTCGCGGCCACCGCGGCCGTGGACCTGCTCGCGCAAGCGAATCCCGATCACCAGACGGCATCGCGGCTCATGGGCAGCCTGGTGTCCGGCACCCGGCCCGCTCCCGAACGTCCGGCCACGGCCACTGCCCCGCTGTTCCTGCATGCCGACGCGACCGCGGCGAAATCGCCCGCTCCGTCCCTGCCCGCCATTCCCGAGCATTACGAGCCGGTCGCCTCGACGCTCAGCGGCGAGCATGCCCCGCTGGTGAAGGACTGGGGGCACGCCAAGATTCGCGAGGTCCGGAACCATGGCTTCCATGCCGCCGACGGCAATGCCAAGACCACCTACCTGATCGAGATGCCTGGGCCCAAAGGCAAGGTCTGGACGGAATTCTCATGGTCGCCCAACTCGAACCAGCTCTATGGCGAGATCGACGTCAAGCCGAGGAATGCCCGCGACGGGGAGCAAGCCGGTCACGGCAAGGTACTGGTCGCCTATAACGGCACGACGGGCGAATGGGAATCGTTCGAAAAACGCACGCGCGACCTCAAGGAGAAGACGCTCGGCGTGCTCGACGACATGGCGGCGCTGCTGGAGTCGCGCGATGTCGGCACCGGTGACTGGGAACTGCCCTACTCGAGCAGTCAGAGCGGTTTCATGCAGAACGTGAAGCATCCGTACCAGACGCAGATCGAGGAGGAGATCCGCCTATTCGTGCAGGGTCGCCACAGCCAGCCGCAATTCAAGACCCGCATGTCGGACCTGTTCATCAAGATGTCGAAGGACCTGGAAGGCGACCGTAGCCGCAAGAAGGCCATCATGCGACATCAGATCGACACGGCGCTGCGATTGTTCTCCGCGGCTGCGGGTGCCAGCCTCGGCAGCGCTCGCGTGGCCGCTTCGTTCTCCTGAGGTGGAGCCGGCGGCCGGGGCGCGGGATGCACCGCGTCGGGACCCGCGAAGGCTTCGCCGCCCCTACACCGACTGCCGCGAAAAAATCCGGATCACCGAATTCAGGTGAGTCAGCATCGCGCGCCGCGCGCCCTTGGCATCGCGCGCCTCCAGCGCGTCGAGGATCGCGCGGTGCTCGACCTCGGAGCGATGCGGCATGTCACGCGGCGTATACAGCTTCTGCAGCCGCTGGAACAAGGGATCGTAGCGATGCGCGAGCATCTGCTTGATCATCATCGCGTAGGCGTCGTTGCCGCTGGCCTCGGCGATGCGGATATGGAACAGCCGGTCGCCCGGATGCGTGGTCGAACCGCTGCGATTGTCCTGCTGATTGCGCAGGAAGGCTTCGCGGATCGCCGCGAGCTGCGCGTCGGACGCATTGAGCGCGGCCAGCTCGGCCGCCTCGGGTTCGATCAGCTTGCGCGCCTGCAACAGGGAAAACGGCGGAATCTCGGCATTGAGGTCGAATTCGATGCCCAGCTCGGGATCGACCTCGAGCAGGTTCGAATGCGGCGCCGGCGCGGCCTCGGCGGGCGGCTGCTCGCGCTGCCGCACCGAAACGCCGTCACCGACACGCACGGAAACCAGCCCGACCACCTCCAGCGCGATCAGCGCCTCGCGCACCGAGGTGCGCGACACGCCGAACTGCACGGCCAGCTCGCGCTCGGGCGGCAGGTAGCTGCCGGGCGGGAAGCTGCCGGATTCGATCATCGCGCGCAATTGATCGGCGATTTGCTGGTAGAGACGGCGATTCTGGATAGGTTGGATCGGCATACGTTCGCTGGCGAGTCGCGTCGGGATCGTGGGCGTTCGCGGCCGCCGCCCCTCGGGCGGCACACGCGAACCAGACGGCGATTCTAATACGTATGCGTCGATCGGCCGACGCGCGCGCTTTCCGGCCTGCGCGCGCGCACGCCTGCCGGGCGCCGGCCAGCGGCCCGCGCGCAGCCGGATCATGGCTCAGGCGATGCGGCTGCCGCGCCAGCCGTACCAGGCCACCACGGCGAAACAGGCGAGCGGCAGCGCGTAGGCGATGCTCACGCCCGAGCCGTCGGCGACGCGCCCCATCGCGTAGGGCATGATCGCCCCGCCGACGATCGACATCACCTGGAACGAGGCGCCGCGCTTGGTCTGCGGGCCGAGATCCTTGACGCCGAGCGCGAAGATGGTCGGAAACATGATCGACATGAAGAAGAACACGCCGATCAGCGCGAGCACCGACAGCACCGGGATGCCGGCCAGCACGATGGCGCAGAGCGCGATGTTGGCGAGCGCGTAGAGCGTCAGCAGCCGGGCCGGCGAGACCTTGCCCATCGCGGCGGTGCTCACGAAGCGCCCGGCCATGAACAGCAGCAGCGCGATCGACAGCATGAAGGAGGCGCGCTGCGCGCTCAGCTCGGGCCAGTGCACGATCGCGTAGTTGATGAAAAAGGCGCCCACGCCCACCTGCGCGGCCACGTAGAAGAACTGCGCGACGATGCCGCCCACGAAGTGCGGACGCGACCAGATCGACTCGCCGGCGGCACGCTGCGCGGCCGAGGCCGGGCGGCGGATGTCGGGCATCGGCGTGCGCGCGATCAGCAGCGCGAGCAGCACCACCACGCCGGCGATCGCCACGTAGGTGATGCGCACCGAGCCGAGCCCCTCGGGAGCGGCCTGGCTGGCCGCGCCCGAGGGGAAGAAGAAGGCGCCGCCGATCAGCGGCCCGAGGAAGCTGCCCAGGCCGTTGAAGGATTGCGAGAGGTTCAGGCGCCGCTCGGCCGTCTCGGGCGTGCCGAGTTCGGTCACGTAGGGATTCGCGGCGGTTTCCAGGCAGCCGAGGCCGGAGGCGATCACGAACAGCGCGAACAGGAAGAACGGGAAGCTCGCCACACCCGAGGCCGGGATGAACAGCAGCGCGCCGATCGCGTAGAGCGTGAGCCCCAGCAGGATGCCGCGCTTGTAGCCGAAGCGCTCCATCAGCAGCGCGGCCGGGATCGCCATCACGAAATAAGCCCCGAAATAGGCGCCCTGCAGCAGGCCCGATTGCGCCTTGCTGACGTGCAGCACGTCCTGGAAATGCTTGTTCAGCACGTCGAGCAAGCCATATGAGAGCCCCCACATGAAAAAGAGGCTGGTCACCAGAATGAACGCGGTGCGCCAGTCGCGCGAGCGTTGCGCCGTGCCGACCGGCGTGATGCCGGCTTCCGATACCTGTTGCATGAATCCTGTCTCCTTCCGTCCCGGTCACGGGCTCGTCTGTTTCTGTTTCCGGTTGCCGTCGCCGGCCCCGCTCACTGCCCGCCGAGATCGAAGATGCGCGCCATCGGCGCCCACTTCACCCCGACCGGCGTCCATGGCGTGGGCTGCTGGAAGGTGCTCATCAGCGTCTCCCACTCCACCACCTTCGGATCGGCGAGGCTCGCCGCCGCCATGCGCGCGGCGTCGAAACGCGCGTCGTCCGTTTCCATCACCATCGTCAGGCGGTTGCCGATCCGCCAGATCTCCATCGAGCTCACGCCCTGCCCACGCAAGTGCGCGGCAATCTCCGGCCAGATCCGCTCGTGATGCGCCTCGTAGCGCGCGATCGATTCGGGGTCGTCTCTCAGGTCCAGCGCCAGGCATTGCCGCATCGTCGTGTCTCCGTTGTGTTTTTTCGAGGGTCGATCGGCGCGCGGGCCTCAGCCCAGCGCGCGGTCCAGGTGCGTGTAGCCGCCGTCGACGAACAGCCATTGGCCGGTCGTGTGCGAGGCGCGCTCCGACAGCAGGAACACGGCCGTCGAGGCGATCTCCTCGGGCGTGGTCATGCGCTTGCCGAAGGGGATGCGCTGCGTGATCGCGGCCAGTTTCGCCTCGGGATCGTCGAAGCTGGCGAGCCAGGATTCGTAGAGCGGCGTCATCACCTCGGCCGGGATCACGGCGTTCACGCGCACGCCGTCGCCGGCCAGCGAGGCGGCCCATTCGCGCGTGAGCGACAGCACCGCGCCCTTCGCGGCGCAATAGCCGCTGGTGCCGCCCTGCCCGGTCAGCGCCGTCTTCGACGAGACGTTGACGATCGCGCCGCAGCTGGCCTTCAGGTGCGGCTCGCAGTAATGCGCCATCGCGTAGTAGTGCAGCAGATTGCGTTCGAGCGAGGCGACGAAGGCCGCGCGGCCCGCGCCCAGGCCGACGCCGTCGTTGACGCCGGCGTTGTTGACCAGCCCGTCGATGCGGCCGAATTCGGCGATCGCGGTTTCGACGGCGGCCTGGCATTGCGCGTCGTCGAGCAGGTCGGTGCGCAGCAAGCGCGTGCGGGGCTGCTGGTCGCGCAGTTGCGAGGCGAAGGCATCGTCGGGTGCGTTGCGGTCGAGCACCACCGGAATCGCGCCTTCGGCCGCCAATGCGCGCGTGATCGCGCCGCCGATGCCGGCCGCGCCGCCCGTGACCAGCACCACCTTGTCTTGCAGATCGAGGTTCATCAGGATTCTCCGTTCGCGTTCGAGCCCTGCCGCTCAGGCGGCTGCATGGGACACGGCGGCGGCGGGATCGACCGATTCGCCCGACCTGGCCGTCTCGCCGCGAAAGCGATAACGCTCCAGCGATTCGGGTTTCATCTCGATCGAGAAGCCGGGCGCGCTCGGCGGCATGTAGGCCGCGTCGCGCACCACGCAGGGCTCGACGAAATGCTCGTGAAGATGGTCGACGTACTCGATCACGCGGCCCTCGCGCGTGCCGGCGATGCAGACGTAATCGATCATCGACAGATGCTGCACGTATTCGCACAGGCCCACGCCGCCCGCGTGCGGGCACACCGGCAAGCCGTATTTCGCGGCCATCAGCATCACGGCCAGGATCTCGTTGACGCCGCCGAGGCGGCAGGCGTCGATCTGCACCACGTCGATCGCGCCGCGCATGATGAACTGCTTGAACAGCACGCGGTTCTGGCACATCTCGCCGGTGGCCACCTGCACCGGGCCGATCGCCTCGCGGATCTTGCGATGGCCTTCCACGTCGTCGGGGCTGGTGGGTTCCTCGATGAACCAGGGCTTGGCGAAGGCCAGCTCGCGCACCCAGTCGATCGCCTCGTCCACTTCCCAGACCTGGTTGGCGTCGATCATCAGCTTGCGATCGGGGCCGATCACCTCGCGCGCAATGCTCACGCGGCGGATGTCGTCCTCCAGGTTCGCGCCCACCTTCAGCTTCACGTGATCGAAGCCGGCGTCGATCGCCTCGCGGCAGAGTCGGCGCAGCTTGTCGTCGCTGTAGCCGAGCCAGCCGGCCGAGGTGGTGTAGCACGGGTAGCCTTCGCGTTCGAGCGTGGCGATCCGCTCGGCCTTGCCGGGTGCCTGCTTGCGCAGCAGTTCCAGCGCGTCCGACTCGCTCAGGCAGTCGCCGAGATAGCGGAAGTCGATGGTGCGCACCAATTGTTCCGGCGTCATGTCGGCCACCAGGCGCCACAAGGGCTTGCCTTCGGCCTTGGCCCACAGGTCCCAGGCGGCGTTGACCACCGCGCCGGTGGCCAGGTGGATGGCGCCCTTGTCCGGGCCGATCCAGCGCAACTGGCTGTCGGAGGTCACGTGGCGCCAGAAGCGGCCCATGTCCTCGCGGATCCAGTCCAGGTCGAGGCCCACCACCAGGTGGCGCATCGCCTCGATGGCCGCGCAGCAGATCTCGTTGCCGCGGCCGATCGTGAAGGTCAGCCCGTGCCCTTCCAGGCCGTCGCGATCGGTTTCGAGGATCACGTAGGCAGCCGAGTAATCGGGATCGGGGTTCATCGCGTCGGAACCGTCGAGCTTCTGCGAGGTCGGAAAACGCACGTCGAGGACGCGCATCGAACGAATGATCGTCATGGTCGTATGTCGTGAATCGTGATTCGAGTGGCGGATGAGCTTGGCGCCATTGGCTCAAAGGATCAATGGTCCAACCAATTGGTCTCAATGATACGAGCTTCGGCCAGCCTCGTCACGCCGTGACTCCTCCGGGTTTTCCCGATGACGGGCCGGCATCGTGCCGGCCCGCTTCGCCTGCCCCGGCCTTCAGTCGATGCGGTAGAAACGGCGGGCATTGCCGCCGAACACGTCGGCCAGCGCCTCGGCGCCGAACCAGCGCGCGCAGGCCCGCTCGCAGGCGGCGAACCAATCCTCGTAGCCGCCATGCGAGGCCGCCAGGCGCAGCACCGGCCAGTCGCTGCCCCACATCAGGCGGCGCGGCCCGAACAGCGTCGCCACGGCCTCGATGTAAGGCGCCACGCCGCTGTCGTCGCTGCCCTCGCCGGCCTCGGTCCACAGGCCCGAAAGCTTGCAGCTCACATTGGGCAGCGCCGCCAGGCGCGCCATCGCGCTGCGCCACGGCTCCAGCCGGCCGCTGGCGATAGGCGGCTTCGCGGCGTGGTCGATCACGATCGGCAGCGCCGCGTGACGCGTGGCGAAGGCATGCAGCGCATCGAGTTGCGGCGGCAGCACCAGCGCATCGAACACCAGCGCGTGCTCGCGCAGCGCATCGACCGCGGGCGCGAGCGCCTCGTCGTCGATCCAGCGATCGTCCAGCGCCTGCAGCATCGGCCGCACGCCGCGGAATTTCGGCTCGGCCGCGAACGCCGCGATCCGCTGCGGCGCGTCGGCTGCCTTCATGTCCACCCAGCCCACCACCGCCTTCACGCTCGGCGTCGCGCTCGCGAGCGCGAGCAGGTAGCGCGTGTCGTCGAGCGTGGGCAGCGACTGCACGAGCACGGTGCCGTCGATCTCCGTCGCGCGCAGATGCGGCGCGAGATCCTCGGGGCCGAAATCACGATGGATCGCGGCGAGGCTCGGCGGCGGCCATTCGCCCTCGCGCGCGGCCATGAGCCAGTAATGCTGGTGGGCGTCGATTCTCGAACTCATCGCGCGGTTTCCTTTGCCTGTTCAAATTTGGTTGCACACACAACTTTCCGTGTTTGCCTGGCCCGGCACCATCCCGAGCGTCGCGGCTGCTTGCACACACCGACGACATCGGACCAATGGTCCAGCCAATCACGCGACCTTCGACGACTTGCCTCGCCAGCGCCATCGGGGCTAACCCGCAGCCGGGCCGGCATCGCTTCATGCCGATTTTCGATCGGCATATTTTTCATTCGAGTAAATCGAAACGGCAATAAATTCGCCTACAGATTTTTCAACAAACCTCTTGTTCCATTACAAAAAATTACGTTGTATATTCACTCGCGGATTGCTTGTCAGGTTCCGGTATCGAGAACGTCGGCAAACTGTCCGAATTTGTACCGCCCGGGTAATTGTTCGAATCCCGGGTCATGAAAAAGGCCAACGGCGAGAATCGCGCGCAAGTCCAGTATTTGCGCGGCGCAGCACGTGGCCAGCTTGAGCAAGCGCGTACAAACCCATGCCGCAGAGCATGGTTTGTTTCCTATTCGTTTATAAACAACAGGGCCTTCGAACATGCACGCCTTCACATAATTCCGCGCAAGTCTTTCCGGTAATTCATTCAAAACAGCCAGCCATTTCATTTCGCTGCGAAAAATCGGCGAGGGCCTACTATTGCCCACCGATTTCGACGCGCGATTAACCGTTCATTTCACCCTCGAAGGAATCGGCATGAGGATCACACTGCGTCAATTCCGGTATCTGCCGCTCGTCAGCGCCGTCGCGCTGGCACTCGCCGCCTGTGGCGGCGACGACGGCGGCTCCGGCTCGCCCGTCTCGTTCGGCGCCGCCGCGAACAACCAGACCAGCAATGCCGCGCCGGCACCGGCCGTGGATCGCAGCACCAAGCCTGTCGAAATGCCCGATACGGTGGTGCCGGTCAACTACAAGCTCTGGTTCCGCCCGAACGATGCCCTGAACCAGTTCCAGGGCCGCGCCGACGTCGAGATCAACGTGCTGAAGCCGGTCAACGCGATCGTGGTGGCCGCGCACCGTCTGCAGTTCACCAACGGCAAGATCACGCTGCAGCCGGGCAACATCCCGCTGATCGCCACGCCGCAGGGCCAGGGCGACTACGTGCAGTTGCGCCCGGCGAGCGGCACCATCGCGCGCGGCAGCTACTCGCTGCACATGGAATGGCAGGGCATCATCAACTTCGACTCGCACGGCGATCCGGCCCAGGGCACGGTCGGCAGTTGCGACAACGATCCTTATCCGGGCTGCTCGGCGGCCGAAGGCATGTTCCGCGTCGACCTGGTCGCCACCGACGGCACCACCAGCGGCGCGGTGCTCACGCAGGGCGAATCGGACCTGTCGCGCCAATGGTTCCCGGGCTGGGACGAGCCGGCGTTCCGTCCGACCTACGAGCTGTCGGCCGAGGTACCGCAATCCTGGAAGGTGGTGTCGAACGCGGCGGAGAAGCCCGCGGCCAACATCGGCGCCGGCTACAAGCTGGTCTCCTTCGAGAAGACCCCGCCGATGCCGTCCTACCTGGTGTTCTTCGGCGGCGGCAAGTTCGACACGCTCGAGGACGACTTCACCAGCCCGCTGCCCGACGGCCGCGGCATGCACTTGCGGATCTTCACGCCGCCGGGCATGAGCGAGTGGGCCAAGCCGGCGATGCAGGAAACCAAGCAGGCGCTCGACTACTATTACCGCTACACCGGCATTCCGCTGCCGCTGACGAAGTTCGACACGGTAGCCGCCAACGACAAGTTCAAGGATCAGAAGGACCTGAACTTCGGCGGCATGGAGAACTGGGGCTCGATTCTGGAATTCGCCGACGACATCCTGCCCAAGCCCGGCACGCCGATGTCGAACTACGGCCTGACGGTGCTGACGCACGAGGCCGCGCACCAATGGTTCGGCGACCTGGTCACGCTCGACTGGTGGGATGACGTCTGGCTCAACGAGTCCTTCGCGACCTACTTCGAGACGCGTACCAAGATCCAGTTCCATCCCGAGGTCTTCAACTGGGTGCAGGACATCAACGACAAGGCTCGCGTGATTCGCTCCGACATCGGACCGAAGGCCTTCCCGGTGCAGCCGAACTTCAATGCCTTCGGCTCGAACGACTTCGTGATCAATGCCGGCACCTTCGTCTACAACAAGGGCGGCCATGTGCTGAAGATGCTCGAGGGTTATCTCGGCGACGAGGTGATGCGCAAGGGCCTGCAGGAGTACTTGAACAAGTACGCGCTCGGCAATAGCACGCCGCAGCGGCTGTGGGATGCCTTGTCGGATGCGAGCGGCCAGAAGGTGGGCCCGATCGGCGACAGCTTCGTGCGCCAGACCGGCGTGCCGCTGCTCTCGCTCGACACGCAGTGCGACCTGACCAAGAACGAGAACATCGTGACGCTGAAACAGTCGCCGTTCCCGAACAAGAACGCCTATCCGGGCACGCAGTGGACCATCCCGGTGACGCTCGCCTATGGTGACGGCCTGATCAAGCGCACCACGCTGTCCTTCGGCGGCACGCAGACCCAGGTCCGCCTGCAAGGCTGTACCCCGGTGCTGGCGAATCCGAGCGGCTTCGACTACTACGTGACGAACTACAGCGACACCGCCTGGAGCGCGCTGCAACCGCAACTGGCACGCACCACCGATCCGGTGCTGCTGGCCAACCTGCGCAACGACACGACCCTGCTCGTCAACAACGGGCTCGCGCCGGCTTCGCGCAGCGCCTCGCTGACGGCGATCAGCCCGCCGGCCGCGATCATGCTGCGTCAGTTGCCGGCCACGGAATCGGTGGTTCGCGAGAGCCAGCCGGTGGTTCGCTTCCACGGCAAGTTCGCCGCTCGCCAGCGCACGCAGTAAGCATCCCGAACCGAGTGCGACGCGCCCAGGCGTGTCGCACTCGCGGCCCACCCGCCGGCGCGCGCCCGTCATTTCAGCAAGGACGGACGTGCGCCGGCATCCCCCTCTTCGTCATTCGCATTCCAAAGCGTTGTCGGTCGCGTGATGCATGTGTATCCCGATGCCGCCGACATCACGACCGCCTCGTCAACCTCACCCTCCCCCTGGTTCGCCGCCACCCGATCGCATCGAATGGGCTTGCGCGAAGCCCCGAACGCGTCCTGCCCGCCAAACTCGCTGAAGTATTCGGAGTTCTCGGCCGGGGTATGGTTATCCCCGACTGGCGCTATCTCCGTAACGAGATAGGATATCCGACAACAAAACGGCAAGCCGACAGTCAGCCGTCCGTAACGGTGCCCGGATGGACGGCGACTGGCGCATCCCGCGAGACCATCGCGGTGAAATGCCCAGTGGGTAAGAAGTATCAGAATGAAGAGTCCCCGGACTCGAGGGGGAGGCGGATCGATACGCGCGCCACGTCGCGTGGCTGCATCGATTTCACTCCATGTTGTCTGACGACAGATGATTTAAAGCCACAAGCCTGCTGACGTGCCCGTTCCCGCGACGGCCGCGCGCGACGACACGCCCGTCGCCTGCGCCGCCCGCGGTGCCCGGGTGCGGCCGCGAGCAGCCGTGACCGTCCACCCGGACGTCGTCGCGCGGTCTCGCTCGGGCCGGCCGACCGGCCGACCCGCCGACTGGCCGATGAAAAGGAGATGCCTCGATGCACTGACGATTCGCCCCGCTTCCCGCTGCCTCGCTGTCCTGATCATTCCAATGGAGACACCATGTTTTCGATAAAACAAACACGATCCGCCCTCGCCGTCAGCACTGCCCTCGCCGCCCTCTTGCTCGCCGCCTGCGGCGGGGAAACCAGCACCCCGCCCAGCGCCGGCTCGCCGGGCACGCCGGGCAATCCCGGCACGCCGTCGACGCTGGCCAGCTCCTTGCAGGGCATCGTCTACGGCACCGCCACCACGGCGGTGCCGAGCGGCGCGAACATCCCGATCACGATGATGGGCCAGATGCGCGCGTTGTTCGACAAGATCAAGGCGGCGCCCGATTTCACGCAGGTGGTGATGGACCTCGGCGACGGCAGCCCGGTGCACGTGCTCGATACCAATACCGGCGACAAGTTCCTGCCGGGCAAGCTCGCGCTGGGCCTGTCGTGGATCCTGATCGACATGAAGTCGAAGAACGATCCGCAGTACGCGGACTATCTCGCCACCTACCAGAAGGTAACGTCGGCGATGATCCAGGGCACGCACGGTACGGATTACCTGTATGCGAACACGTCGTGGGGCGAGTATTACTACCTGGTTGCACTCAACAACTTCCAGGCGCACGGCATGCTCAACGAGGTGTTCAGCGATTCGATGCTGGCCACGCTGCAGCAGCGCCTGCTGTTCTGCGACATGTTCGGGCCGGACGCGAGCGGCAAGACCAATACCTGCCCGGCGGCCGGCACGCCGATCGACATCGCCTCGCTGAACACGGCACAGAACTACTACGCGGTGTCCTATGGCATCGCCGGCCTGCGCCAGAAGCTCGGCTGGAGCAGCCCGGGCTTCTCGTCGAAGACGGACGCGACGGTCGCCACCATGAATGCACGCGACGCCCTGCTCTACACGCTGACCAACCACATCCGCAACGACTCCTCCGGCGGCTTCTCCGACGAGGCCTCGAACACCAGCAAGACCTATTACGACCAGGCGCGTTTCGACCGCTACAGCACGCTGCTGATCGGCGAGGTGACCGAGCGCACCTTCGAGATGGGCAACGAGGCGAATCTCACGCCCGAGCTGAAGGGCTATCTGCGCAAGTCGGTCGACCTGATCCTGCCGCAGTTGAACACCGACGGCCAGGGCTTCAACTATGGCCGCTCGATCGGCCCTTACGGCGATTCGGCCTTCATGGAGGTGCTGACGGCCGCCGCCAACGCGGGCGTGCTGACCGACGACGAGAAGAAGGTCGCCTATGCCTTCATCTATCGCGCCGCGCTGCGCTTCGAGAACTTCTGGTACGACCCGACGCTGCCGACGCCCTCGGTCAACATGTGGGTCAAGGGACGCGGCACCGATACGTATCGCGGCAAGCCGCGCGTGATGGGCGAGAACTTCAGCCTGCTGCACCAGTACATGTATGTGAACGCCTGGTGGAACAAGCTCGGCTTCGGCAGCACCGCGCCGCTCACCGACACGCAGTTCCAGTCGTGGCTCGATACCACCCAGCCGCATTACAAGCTGACCTGGTACAACCAGCCGACCGACACCGCGCATCCCTATAGCGCGGCGCTGGTGACGGTGCGCGACGGCAAGCGCGTGATCAACCTGAACCTGAGCCAGGCGCCCGACTACAACTCGTTCACGCCGTATTACCCGGTGCCGTTCTCGGACAAGCTGATCTACGGCACGACCGACCTCGCCTATGCGCTGCTGATCCCGCAGGTCAGCTACAACGGCAAGACCTACCAGCCGGTGACCTACTACAAGAATCTGAACGTGCAGGAGAGCAACGGCCAGGTGGTCGTGTCCTTCGACACGGCCAAGTTCCGGGTCGCCTCGAAGAACGCGGCCGCGTCCACCGATCTCGACCTGCAGACGCATACGGTGGTGACCTTCAGCCATGGCACGATCTCGCGCACCGATACGCTGAGCTCGGGCACGCTGACCGGCAACCTGTCGGTGGAGACCGACTACACGGCGTTCAACGACTTCTCGAACAGCACGGCGAATGCCGATGGCGTGTC
The DNA here is from genome assembly GCF_011753035.1 of Burkholderia sp. Ax-1720. NCBI lineage: Bacteria > Pseudomonadati > Pseudomonadota > Betaproteobacteria > Burkholderiales > Burkholderiaceae > Burkholderia > Burkholderia sp. Ax-1720. The sequence continues at coordinate 19,820 of NZ_VWWK01000087.1, forward strand.
GGTGTCCTACTCGAACGGCGCGGCGACCAACTACGCGACCACCGGCTTCGACAACTGCGCGTTGTCGGACTTCAGCACCGCGAACGGCACCACCAACCCGCTCTCGACCACGCCGATCGGGCAGTTGCATTCGAAGTTCGCCTGCACGACGCAAGCGTTCACGCTGGGGACCGGCCAGAGCAAGACGCTGAGCTGGACGCTGAAGTATGCGGATCCGGCCTGATTCGATGTGACCGGTGCGTGTGACCGGTTCGGCCGGCCTCATGCTCGTCGGTAATGAAACGCCCCGCTCCGACATGTTGTCGGGCGGGGCGTTTTTCTGCTTCGTGTCGGGCAGGTAGGTCGGATGACTACCGCACGCTGTTCAACACCGTCGACCGACTATCGGGCTCGGTCATGGAAGTTTGAAATATCGATGTGTGACCTGGTGGATTGTCAGATAGCCCCGGGCCGCAGCTTCAGGCTGTCCAGCAAGGTGTCCCAGGTCTGCAGGGCGCCTGCTTCGTCGACCGGCGATGTGGCTTGCTCGGGAGGTAACGTGGCTCGCGGCGGTGCGCCAAGATGCATCTGTATCGACGTGTGCGGCCGCGCCAGCGTGCTCGGATCTCCCGGCGCCAAAAGATAGAAGCGAAACACCGTGACGTCGCCGTCGCGAAGTTTGAACAACACTTCCTCCGCATCCATTCCCGCCACTTGCCGTTTTCCTTGCCGAAGGATCTGGTAACGGCCCGGCATGCGATTCAACTGCGCACGCAGGTCCGACATGTTTTTCGTAAGGGGGTGTCCTTGGTCCTGCGGGACGGCATCACGCATCTTGATCAGCAGCAGCGCCGGACGACCAGGCAACAATGCGAAGGATTGGCTGACGTCCTCGGGATATTCCGCTTCCCCCGTGATGAGGCCGCTATCGACACAAAAGCCTGCTTCGCGTGGCACGTCCCAGTTGTCTCTTGCCTTGAAGCGACGGAACATGTCTTTATAAATATTCTCGGCTTTATCCAATCCCATTTGCCCGATCGATCCAGTCGTGCGTAGCAACGCGCCATCCAGATAGGCGTAGCCGTCGGACTTGTACGGCATGGCCACTGAATCCGTGGTAGTCATTCGGTATAAAAATACGCGCGATTCCGGCGTCGGCGAATACGCCTCCACCAACCAGGGCAATCCTGTCTCTCGTTTAAAATCGGCAAGATCGACCCGCTGCTTGGTTTGAAGCTCTCTTTCCCTGGTGGCGACCTGATCATGAAAATCTTCCGCCGTGATGTGCTCCGTGGTGACAAGCGCATGGCTGCGGTAGCCATACGCGGCATTGGTGATGGCACTCGACGCTGGTCGCTGGAAGACGAAGCGCCCGATACACCAAGGACGCGTCTTGGAGACAATAGGATTATTCATGATTGATTCGCTCGAAATTGCAATCGAGCAAGCGCACAGGCTCGCCAAAAAACATACAACTCCACTCAAGCCCTTAATGGTTCGCATATGGCAGCTCATGCATCTTTTACGATTTGGATAACGCTATAGAGCAAAGCCCATCGCGTCGCATGATGCTCGTAACTGAACTGATGCTCGTATCCACCCTGAACGAATGCCATCCTCACACCCTCCGCCTTGTCGCCTGTCACTCCTGGCTTCAGACCTCTTGCCTGCGCTTCTGCCGATCTGGCTGGAACGGTTCCATCGCCACGGACCATTCCGTTATTCCGATTCGGCTGCGGCAACATCTTTGTTTTCTGAACGGCAAATGAAATCGTCAGATTTCTACTTTCGATCCGAACACGGATATCACCTTTGCGGGAGTCGGATAGCAAAGTTGCCGTAACAAGCTCTTCCTCGGTGACGTCGCCCGGCAAATCGTCTGCTGTCCAGACAACGGCCCCCCATGTCATCAGCTTCACGTGGGAGTCAGTTTTTTCGAGCAATAAATCGTCAGCACTGTGTTTCATCGGCACATTAGCCGACGCTACTTCGCTGGCAACGCCATCCCCGTACGCCACATAGGTGCTTCCATGGTACCGGTCAGTCAATTCATGCTGACGCAGAATCACCGTGTCGAGCATCTCCCTGTAGTTCGACAGGACAGTTTTTTCAATCTTGGAGTCTTTGAGCCTTGCTTCGACGATGCCTGCCGGATCCAACTGATCTTCAGGCGGATGAGCGCCGTACCACTTGGAGTTCAAATAGATTTCGTTATATGCGTTGCCTTTCTTTTTTGGAAACTGCATCTTGATGTCGCCGTTGATCCGGGAAAAAATCCACCACGGCTTGCCATCGTCGTAGTCCGGCATCGGCAACAACTCGAGCGGCCCCGGCGCATTCGCCGCCACCGCCACGAATTCCGGCGCGTCGCGCCCGAGCAGGCTACCGTTCACGAACCCGTCCATCCCTCCTTCGCTGCCGCCACCGGTACGCAGCCGCTTTGCCGCCACCGGCGCCCCGGTTGCGGGCTGCACGCTGTGAAACACGCCATGCAGCAAATCTTCCGCGCCGTGATGCAAGACAGCGAAGCGGGCCACCAGCCCTCCCATCGAATGAGTCAGCACGATTGCCTTGCCCGTATGATTCTCGGCGCAGATCTCCCTGATCCCCATCAGCCGAGTGATCTCCTTTGTTTGCACGTCGTCGCAATCGAGGCCGTCCACCACGTCACGACCTGAGTCGTCATTCGACTGCAGCCAGTTGTAGCCGATCGCGTAGACGCGATACCGAAACGACGCGAATCGCCTGAACTCCGCCGAATCGGCCGAAATGGCGCCGGGCCCTTCCGTACACGAGCCGTACAAGCTGGGATCCGTGCCGAGGATGGGATGCAGCGCCCAGTTCTTTCCGGATGGATCGCCTTCGGCCCAGGGCCCCTGTAGTTCCCCGAGAAACATCGGGTTGTTCAAATGCGCTTCCAGCCAGAGAAGAATCGAGTGATAGCTCCACCGATGCACCGAGCCCCAGCCTCTGCGCCGCGCCTCGTCCTCGTCGAGGATCGCGCCGCTGCCGACGTCGATCGGCCCCAGCGGCGTCACCGTGGCCGACCGTGGATCGAAGCGCATCTCGCGCGCGGCCGCATTTCGAAACCAGCCCACGATCACACTCAACAGGCCCGCGATCGCGGACCCGATTGTGTCCATGTTCGGCGCGAAGAACACTTCATCGCCGCTGTCCTTGTCGACGAGCAGGGAGCCCATCACGCCCGGCAGGAAAATCACCGGCATGATCGGCCGCGGGTCGCACAGAATCTCCTTGGTTCGCTTGTCGTCCTCGGGTGTCAGCCTCACCGTCGCCACCGACGCGCCATCCGCGGCGGTGCGTGAGGTGAAGCGAACGACATCGTCTTCGGCCGTATCACTCGCGAATTCGATGCCCTTCCCCGATATCGTTTCGTTTTCGCTCATCGTTGGCCGTCGCACCTCTCGCCTGTGGGATTCAATCGGGTTCGTCGCTCCCGCCGTCACGAGCAACCAGCGTGCGGATCGTCAGCGACTCGGCATCATGGCTCTTCTGCACAAGCGTGTATCCGTGTTCGTTTGTCGCGCCACGGAGCGTCGTGCCGTCGGACCTGACGACTTCATAGGAATGGTTCTTAAGCACTTCGCCGGTGATCCGATGGCGCAACACGTGAGGATCGTTGAATGCGGTCTTGGGCAGTTCGTTCATGTGCTCGGGCACCGAACTCGGTCCCTGCCGGCTGAATGACGCGGCCTTGATGGCACGCGGCCCTCGGCTGCCGTCCTCGATGCCGTCGGCGGTGATGCGGATATACGAGCCGCCGCACTTCAGCATGATTTCCGTCTTCGCCTCGATCACCACGCTGCCCCGGTTGCCCTTGATCGAAACGCTGCGATCGCCGTACATGAGGACGTCGTCGGATTGCGCCTGGATCTCCACCTTGCCCTTGGCGGCAAACAGCTTCATCCCCGCCGTCTGCACGAACAGGCTGAGCTTCTCGGCCGCCACCGCGATCAAGGATTTCCCCGTCGCGATGTGGGTGCTTTCGCCACTCACCAGGCTCAGTTGCCGGTCCACGCTGAACTGCCCCGACTGCTGCGTCGAGAGGCCGATGCCCGCGGGACTTGCCATCATCAGCAGCGGCGTCGAGAAACCGTTGGCGCTTCCACCGCCGCCGCCCGCCGTGCGCCCACCCGAGGTTTCGCCCGGCATCGAATGCAGCACGGCCTTCGCGACCGCTTGCATCGAGTCCTGGCCGGCCGTCAGCGTTTCCGCCCGAGCGCTTGCACTGGCACTCGACAGCGACTCGACGAGCAAGCCGGTTCGATCGAGTTGTTCGCGCAGATCCCCGAGCGCGAGCTGTTCGTCGTCGTGCGCCACCGGATGTGAATGGAGATAAAGGCCTCGCCTGGCTCGCACCACGCCGAAGTCGTCCGCGTGCAGCATGAATCCCGCACCCAGGTAGCGGCCGCGTGCATTGCCGTCCTGCTCGATCAGATAGCCCTGGTGAAAAAGGCTGTAGCGCTGCCCCGTCAACGTCGTCGCACGCGTGGCACCCTGGTTCGTCGCATCGTCGTGAACGAAGGCGTTGTAGGCACCGGTGTCGCCGAATCCGCGCGATTTGAAGCCCGATTGCAGCACGTCCGTATGCCATGGCGGACGCGTCAGGCCGCCCGGCAAACGCCCGAGGATGAATGGACGATCGCAATCGCCCTGCCAGTGGCCGACGACGACCCACTCGCCCGCACGCGGAACATGGACCGCCCCGTAATTGCCGCCGGTATCCGCCTGCACGGATAGCAGCGGCGGCGAGGTGGCGTACTGGTTTTCGTCATGCCGCCGGTCCCATGGAAAACGAACGCGGACGCGATTCCACTCATCGGCCCAGGCCTCCTCGTCTTTCGGCGCGACAACCAGGGCGTGCTCGTTCGGCACGGTCGGCTTGGGATGCTCGAGCGGGCTGCGAAATTCGAGCCTGGTCTCCTGCGCCTCGATTTCAACCAGGAAAACTCCCTTCCCGGTGCCGACGGCGGTTGCGCCGTCCTGGTGCCGCGTCCCGTGCAGCGCCCGCGCGTCGGCAAGCGCCGCGTCAAGACCATGAGGCAAGGCGAAAGCCTGCGATCCGATCGGCACGTTGTTTTCGATCGTCCAGCGGATCTCGACCACCACGAACTCGCGTTGCCGCGGATCCGATTCGACGTGTCGAGGATGGCCTTCAAGCGAGAAGCGGCTACCGGCGTCGAGCCAACGGATTCCAGCGACCCCGCGATACCGTCGCGCCTCGGAATCCCAGGCCTCGGCGCGAACCGTCGCGCGCCGATTGCCGGCATCGACGCCGCGATAGCCATACGAGGTTTGCTCGAAGACATCGAGCGGCGCAGCCGGAATCTCGTGGAACGATGTGTGACGCCGCTGCCGTTCCGGATACGAGGTCGCGTTCAATGCGCGGCTCGTCTCGCAGGCGTAGTTCGGTTCCTTGTAGTCGAACGAGCGGGACAGGTAGCCGAGGCTCTGTATCGACTGCATGGCCGACCATTGCGAGAAACCATCCGCCTCTTCGCCGAAGTTGTCATGCAGGTAGTTCGCCGGTTTCGCGCCGGGCAAGGCGCCGATCCGATCGACGATGACAAGCGTCGTATCGGCCTGCGTTTCGGATCCGCGATGCTCCCAGTAGTAGTACCAGCCCTCGTCTTCGAGCAGCCGGCACACGAAGTTCCAGTCCGTCTCGCCTTGCCGGCAATACGACCGGATCCGCGGCTCCCCGGCAAGGCGGAACCGGAATCGTCCTCGCAACTGCGGGTAGCGATCGAGAACCTCGGAAACGATGTCGACGGCGTCGCGCTCCAGCCAGAGCGCGTCGTCGCGACGATAGCGAAGGAAATGGAGCGCCGACGAGAATTCGATCTGGTAGATCGCGAGGCCACCGTCCATGCCAAGGAAGCCAACGTGATGAACGAAGCCGTGAATGTTCGAATACTCAGCCCGGTTGTCGAACGCATTCCGTTGCCGGATCGACAGCGTCACCGCTTGATGCATCAGCGAGAGCAAGGCGATGTCGGCGCGCGTGGATACGACATCGATCGTGAAGCGATAGTCCCGCCCGATCCGCGACGAGCCAAGCAGGCGGATCGGCACGAGCGTACTCGCGCCCAGTGGCGTATGCAGCTTCAGCAGCCTGTCATGCTGCAGCCAACCCCGTTGCATCGATTCGATGAGCGCCCATTCCGTTTCGTCAGCGCGTCGCCGCTCCGGTGATTGCACCATGTCGTGAATCCTCCCGTCATGTGGCCGGAACGACGAGATGGCCTGTCCCGGCCCATATCTCCGATCCGACTGTTTTTCGAAGGCCGTCGCGAAATGAAGCGCCAAAACGCCGCTTCGCGTCCTGTGCGGATACGGTCCTTCATGGCAGCCTTACCGTAGGCAAGCAGCAAGAAAGCTGTCAATTGAACAATCGGGAAATGATGAGAAACGAGCGGCGAATCTTGCCGAAATACGATTTGGAACAAACCAGCCGGCCGAGATACTCGGCGTCGACTTCCCGGAGGGAGGAAAGGACGAGACGAATGGAAAACCTGACGAATCACCTGGAATTCAACGACGAACGGTTCACGCGCGGGTTCGGCAGGCTTAACCCCGACCATTGCCGGCCGTCGCCGATGCCCGCGGCGCGAACCTGCTGCCCGAGGATCTCGAGCACCTGCGTGGAGCGCTCAATGGATGAACGCCCGGCACATCGCTAGCTCGACGTCGCAAGCTCGCGATTCGCATGCACATGGAAGCGGCAGACCTCGCCGAACCCGAGCCGCCGATACACGCCGAGCCCATCGGGCGAAGCCTGCAACGCGGCCCGGCGCACGCCGTCCCGCTCGCGCGCCAGCGTCAGCGCCGCGTGCATCGCGGCCGACGCCAGGCCACGTCGACGCTGGTCCGACGCGGTACTGACATCGAATACATGCGCCACGTCATCGTCGATGTAGAGCGCCGCCGTGCAGACCGCGCGCCCCTCGACTTCGCCGAGATAAAGCTTCAAGGGCTCGCTGCCGTCGAGCCCAAGCGCGGCGACCTGCGCATAGAAAGTCTCGACGCAAGGGTCCGGCGGCACGAACAGCGCGCCGATCAAGCCGGCGAAACGTGCAATATCGTCCCTGCCGCTTGCCTCGCGCAACACGAAACCCTCGGGATACGCCGGCGCCGGCAGCGAATCGAGCTCGGCCAGCATGCCGATGCTGGTCTCGTCGTAGCGGAAACCATGGGCATCGAGCATGCCGGCGATCCCCGCGCTGCCCGCTCCCTCGACGAACCACCAGGCAGCGGGCCGGCGTGCCTCGTTGAACCCGCGCGCGATGGTCTCGACCGTTTCCGCTCGCGCAAAACCCGTTGCATCGCCGATCACGAGATTGAAGGTATCGGAGCGCAGGCCGCTATCGATCACGAGCTGCCCGCCCAGGCTGCTCACACGCATCGCGCCGCCGATGCGGCACGGGAAATAGGCGTTCTTGCTGCGCATGCCGTCGATCAGCGTGGCAACCGATGCGTGATGATCGTGACGCCTGGAAGAAGCGGTGTATGTCATGGCCCTCTCGATTCGTTGTTATCGACCGCGAAACCGTTTCGACAGAACCGACCGCGGCTTCGCTTATCATGTCGCGCCGGTGCCGGACTGTGCCTGCCAGGAAGCCGGAAACCGGGATTTCAATATCATTCGGCCGCGTAGGATAACTGAAGGAATCATGGAAGGAAACATGAAGCGAAACCCACCCGCCCGCCACGCCCCGATCCTCGCGATCGCCGCGGCGATCCTGTCGAGCCTGAGCCTGGCCGCCTGCGTGGTCGAGCCCGCCCAGCCGGTGGTCGTGCGCACCGCGCCGCCGCCGCCGCGCGTCGAGGTGGTGCCCGAGCCGCGCGTCGGTTATGCCTGGGAAGGCGGCCACTGGCGCTGGGTGCATGGCGCCTACGAATGGGAGCCGGGCCACTGGGAAGTGGTGCGCGTCGGCCATCATTGGGTTCGTGGCCACTGGGTCGAGCGCGGCCCGGGTTGGGTGTGGGTCGGCGGTCACTGGGACTGATCCGGCCGAGTGCGCGGGACGCTGTCGGCGCCCTCGCCTCGCCACCATGAAAAAGGCCGGCAGGACCGCGCAAGGCGATCCTGCCGGCCATCGCGAAGCCGCCCACGGGCGGCTTTCGCTTGATCAGCGTCCCAGCATCGGCAGCTTGAGGCCGGCCTCGCGTGCGGTTTCCTGCGCGAGTTCGTAACCGGCATCGGCATGGCGCATCACGCCCGTGGCCGGATCGTTGAACAGCACGCGGCCCAGGCGCTCCTTCGCGGCATCCGTGCCGTCGGCCACGATCACCACGCCCGAGTGCTGCGAGAAGCCCATGCCGACCCCGCCGCCGTGGTGCAGCGACACCCACGACGCCCCGCCTGCCGTGTTCAGCAGCGCATTGAGCAGCGGCCAGTCGCTGACCGCGTCCGAGCCGTCCTTCATCGCTTCCGTCTCGCGGTTCGGGCTCGCCACCGAGCCCGTGTCGAGGTGGTCGCGCCCGATCACGATCGGCGCCTTCAGCTCGC
>NZ_VWWK01000088.1:0-27875 GCF_011753035.1 Burkholderia sp. Ax-1720
TAGATGGCCGCTCGCGCGCGGCGCCTCGGCGGGCCGCTGCGCCAGCTCGACGCCGGCCTGCACGGCGGCCAGCGGCGTCTTCAACTGATGCGCGGCATCGGCGAAGAAGCGCCGCCGCGCCACCTGCATGCGCTGGATGCGCGCGACGTACTGGTTGATCGACTCGACCAGCGGCGCGATCTCCCTGGGCAGGCCGTCGGCCGGCAGCGGCGCGGGATCGTCCTCGGCGCGCGCGGCCACCGCCGCCGACAGCCGCGACAGCGGCCGCAGCCCGCGCGACACGCCGAACCAGACGATGCCGAGCGCCAGCACGATCAGCAGCGCCTCCTGCTTCAGCGAGCCGGTCAGGATCTCGCGCGCCAGCGCCTGGCGCGCCTCGATGGTCTCGCCCACCAGCACGCGCACCAGGCGCGTCTGCGCGGTCGGCACGTCGTGCACCGGCAGGCGCAGCGCGGCCATGCGCAACTGCTCGCCGCGATAGGGCGCGTCGTAGAACACCGGCTGGAACGGCTCGGCATTCGCCTCGGGCTGCGGCAGGTCCGGATAGCCGGTCACGTTGCGGCCGCCGTCCTCGCGGATCTGATAGTAGATCTTGCCGCCGTCGTTGGACTCGAACATCTCCAGCGCCAGGTAGGGCAGGTCGACGATCACCTCGCCCTGGTCCAGGCGCACGCCCTCGCGGATCGACTTCAGCGAGGAGGCCAGGGTGCGATCGAAGGCGTGGTGTGCGGCGCTCATCGCGCGCTGGTAGGTCAGCCAGGAATCGAGCGCGAGCAGGCCGAGCAGCGGCGCGAGCAGCCACAGCGCGACCTGCATGCGCAGGTTCAGGCGACGCATGGGTCCTTCGCTTCCAGCAGGTAGCCGAGCCCGCGCAGCGTGACGATCGCCACGCCGCGGCCTTCCAGCTTGCGGCGCAGCCGGTAGACGTAGATCTCGATCGCGTCGGCGTTGACCGATTCGTCGATGCCGAAGATCTTCTCCGAGAGCGCCTCCTTGTTGATCGCGCGACCATTGCGCAGGATCAGCACCTCCAGCACGGCGCGCTCGCGCGGCGTCAGCGCCAGCGGCTCGCCGGCCAGGCGAAAGCCGCCGTCGACGCTGTCGAACTCGAGCGGCCCGCAGGCCACGCGGGTCTGCTCGTGGCCGTTGCTGCGGCGGATCAGGGCCCGCGTGCGCGCCTCCAGCTCGGTCAGCTCGAAGGGCTTGGCGAGATAGTCGTCGGCGCCGAGGTCGAGGCCGCGCACGCGATCCTCGACCGAGCCGTGCGCGGTCAGGATCAGCACCGGCACCGCGTTGCGGCGCGCGCGCAGGCGCCGCAGCACCTCCAGCCCGTCGAGCTTGGGCAGGCCCAGGTCGAGGATCACCAGCGCGTAGTCCTGGGTGCGCAGCAGGTGGTCGGCGGCCTCGCCGTCGGCCATGTGATCGACGGCGAAACGCGCGGCCGCCAGCGCGTCGGTGAGCGACTGCGCCAGGGAGGGATTGTCTTCAACCAGCAGCACGCGCATCGCGACCTCGGGAAATCCATGACGAAACGGACGCTATTGTGGCCCGAAACGAAAGCAGACTGAAAGTGCCCGCCGCTTACGATCCGCGTCACACAAACGAACACAATCCCGCCCGGGGTTTCATCTGGAGGAAGACATGCAGCACGCAAAGACAGGCCGCGCGGCCGTTCTGGCCACCGCCGCCCTGCTCGCCGCCGGCGTCGCGGAAGCGCAGGTGCCGACCGGTTATCCGGGTAACTACCAGGGCGTGATCGACGCCGCGAAGCAGGAAGGCCGGCTGATCGTCTACTCGACCACCGACACCAGCCTGGTGCGCCCGCTGATCAAGGACTTCGAGAGCCTGTACGGCGTCAAGGTCGAATACAACGACATGAACAGCACCGAGCTGTACAACCGCTACATCAGCGAGAACGCGGCGAAGAGCACCAGCGCCGACGTGCTGTGGAGCTCGGCGATGGACCTGCAGATCAAGCTCGTCAACGACGGCCTGATGGCCAGCTACGATTCGCCCGAGACCAGCCACATCCCCGGCTGGGCGCAGTACCAGAAGCAGGCCTACGGCACCACCTTCGAGCCGCTGGCGATCGTCTACAACAAGCGCCTGATCGCCGACAACGAGGTGCCGAAGACGCGCGCCGAGCTGATCAAGCTGCTGCAGTCGCAGCCCGAGCGCTTCAAGGGCAAGGTCACCACCTACGACATCGAGAAGTCGGGCGTCGGCTTCAACTACCTGACCCAGGACGCGCACGTCAACGAGACCGTCACCTGGGAGCTGGTGCGCGCGATCGGCGCGACCGGGCCGAAGCTGCAGTCGAGCACCGGCGCGATGATGGAGCGGATCTCCTCGGGCGAGAACCTGATCGGCTACAACATCATCGGCTCGTATGCCTATGCCAAGGCGAAGAAGGACAAGTCGATCGGCTACGTGTTCCCGCGCGACTACACCCAGGTGGTGAGCCGCCTGGCCACCATCTCGAAGCAGGCCAAGAACCCCAACGCGGCGAAGCTGTGGGTCGACTACCTGCTCTCGCAGCGCGGCCAGACGCTGATCGCGAACCAGGCCAACCTCTACTCGATCCGCGGCGACGTGCAGGGCGAGACCTCGATGACGGCGCTCACCAAGTCGCTCGGCGATTCGCTCAAGCCGATCCAGATCGGCGCGGGCCTGCTGGTCTATCTCGACCAGTCCAAGCGCCTGGCCTTCCTCAAGCAATGGCAGCAGGCCATCAAGCGCTAGACGGCCGGCGCTGAACGCGGGGCATCGCCCCGCGGCGGCGCCCTCGCCTGCCCGCGCCCCGTCCGGGGGCGCGGGCGCTCCCCACCCACTTCATACGATGCGGCCCGCGCGGCCGCAGGGGCGAACTCATGCTCACCACCAGTCCTTCCGGTGCCGCCGACGCGGCGCCATCCACGCGCGCCGGCGCCGCGATTCCCGCGCCGCGCCGCGGCGGCCTCAGGCCGCTGGCCGGCATGCTGCGCTGGCTCGTGGTCGCGGTGCTGACCGTCGCGGTCGCGCTGCCGCTCGGCTTCATCCTGTTCCAGAGCCTGCTGTCGGCGCCGTTCTTCGACGCCAATCGCAGCTTCGGCCTGGACGGCTTCCGCTTCATCTTCAGCGATCCCGACTTCTGGTCGGCGGTGCGCAATTCCTTCACGATCGCGGGCGGCATGCTGTTCATCTCGATCCCGCTGGGCGGCATCCTGGCCTTCCTGATGGTGCGCACCGACCTGCCGGGGCGCCGCTGGCTCGAGCCGCTGCTGCTCACGCCGGTGTTCGTCTCGCCGATGGTGCTGGCCTTCGGCTACGTGGTGGCGGCCGGCCCGGTGGGCTTCTACTCGGTCTGGTTCAAGGAGCTGACGGGCCTGCAGACGCTGCCCTGGCAGATCTACTCGATCGCCGCGATCACGCTGATCGTCGGCCTGACCCACGTGCCGCACGTCTACCTGTATGCCTCGGCGGCGCTGCGCAACCTCGGCTCGGACGTCGAGGAAGCCGCGCGCGTGACGGGCGCCCGGCCGTTTCGCGTGGCGCTCGACGTGAGCCTGCCGATGACCATGCCGGCCCTGCTGTTCGCCGGCGTGCTGGTGTTCTTCCTCGGCTTCGAGGTGTTCGGGCTGCCGCTGGTGCTGGGCGATCCGGAAGGCCACCTGGTGCTGGCCACCTACCTCTACAAGCTCACCAACAAGCTCGGCGTGCCGTCCTACCACCTGATGGCGGCGGTGGCGATCTGCATCGTCGCGATCACCTTCCCGCTGGTGTTGCTGCAGCGTCGCCTGCTCAGGAGCGCGAACCGTTTCGTCACGGTCAAGGGCAAGGCCGGGCGCGCCACCGTGCTGCCGCTGGGCGGCTGGCGGTGGCTGGCGCTGGCGATCGTGATCGCCTGGCTGGCGCTGACCGTGGTGGTGCCGATCTCGGGCATCGTGCTGCGCGCCTTCGTCACCAACTGGGGCGAGGGCGTGGCGCTGGCCGAGGTGCTCACGCTGGCCAACTTCGTCGAGCTGTTCGAGCAGGACAACCTGGTGCGCGCGATCCTCAACACGCTCGGCATCGGCGTGATCGGCGGCGCACTGGCGATCGGCTTCTACACGCTGGTGGCCTTCGCCGGACATCGCCGCCACGACTGGGCCACGCGCCTGCTCGACTACCTGGTGCTGCTGCCGCGCGCGGTGCCGGGGCTGCTGGCGGGCCTGGCCTTCCTGTGGATCTTCCTGTTCGTGCCGGGCCTGCGCGAGCTGAAGAACTCGATGTGGAGCATCTGGGTGGCCTACACCGTGGTCTGGCTCGCCTACGGCATGCGCCTGATCCAGAGCGCGCTGCTGCAGGTCGGCCCGGAACTGGAGGAAGCCGGCCGCAGCGTCGGCGCGAGCCGCGCGCGCGTCTCGCTCGACGTCACCCTGCCGCTGGTGCGCTTCGGCCTGCTGGCCGCCTGGCTGCTGATCTTCATGATCTTCGAGCGCGAATACTCGACCGCCGTCTACCTGCTCTCGCCGGGGACCGAGGTGATCGGCGCGCTGCTGGTCTCGCTGTGGGCAACCGGCGCCGTCGACCAGGTGGCCGCCCTGTCCGTCATCAACATCGCGATGGTCGGCGCCGGTCTCGGCGTGGCCTTGCGCTTCGGAGTCAAACTTCATGGATAAGCTCAGCGTCGACGATCTCCATCTCAGCTACGGCAGCAACCCGATCCTCAAGGGCGTGTCGTTCGAACTGAAGGCCGGCGAGGTGGTCTGCCTGCTCGGCGCCTCGGGCAGCGGCAAGACCACCCTGCTGCGCGCGGTGGCCGGCCTCGAACAGCCGCATGCCGGCCGCATCACGCTCGATACCCGCGCCTTCTTCGACGGCGCGCGCGGCCTGAACCTGCCGGTCGAGGAGCGCTCGCTCGGGCTGGTGTTCCAGTCCTACGCGCTGTGGCCGCATCGCACCGTGGCCGACAACGTCGGCTACGGCCTCAAGCTGCGCCGCGTGTCGGCCGCCGAGACGCGCCAGCGCGTGCAGGCCGCGCTCGACCAGCTCGGCCTCGGCCATCTCGCCGGCCGCTATCCGCACCAGCTTTCCGGCGGCCAGCAACAGCGCGTGGCGATTGCGCGCGCGCTGGTCTACAACCCGCCCGTGATCCTGCTCGACGAGCCGCTCTCGAACCTCGACGCGAAGCTGCGCGAGGAGGCGCGCGCCTGGCTGCGCGAGCTGATCGTCTCGCTGGGGCTGTCGGCGCTGTGCGTCACGCACGACCAGGCCGAGGCGATGGCGATGTCGGACCGCATCCTGCTGCTGCGCAACGGGCGCATCGAGCAGGAAGGCACGCCGGCCGAACTCTATGGCGCGCCGCGCACGCTCTACACGGCCGAGTTCATGGGCAGCAACAACCGGCTGGAGGCGCGTGTCGAGGCGGTGGCCGGCGAGCGCGTCACGCTGGCCGGCGAGGGCTGGCAGTTGCAGGCGCTGGCGCGCGAGGCGCTCGCGCCGGGCCAGCCGGCGCAGGCGGTGATCCGCCTCGAACGCGTGCAGGTGGCCGACGCGCCCGGCGCGAACCGCCTGCCGGCCGAGCTGGTCACCTCGATGTATCTCGGCGATCGCTGGGAATACCTGTTCCATTGCGGCGCGCTGCGGCTGCGCGCGTTCGGCCAGGTGCCGCGCGCGGCCGGCCCGCACTGGCTGGAGTTCCCGGCCAACGACTGCTGGGCCTTCGCCTCGGCGGGCTGAGGCCTCGCCCGCCTCGCTTCAGACTGCCGGCCCGCCGCGCCGGCCGGCAGCCGTCGTCCGCGGAACGATCGAGCGCGGTCCTTCACGAGCCACGTCGCATCGCCCGCTCTTATCGCAGTCCTCACCAATCGATAACAACCAGACTGGAGACATCACCGCATGAACCCGCTTTTCCGTCCGCGCCATCGCCGCCCGCCCGCGCCGCTGGCCACCGCCGTCGCCGCCGCGCTCACGCTGGCCCCCTGCGCCGCGCAGGCCGCCTCCTCGGTCACCCTCTACGGGATCATGGACGCCGGCCTCGAATACACCAGCCACGCCGCGCCCCAGGGCGGCGACAGCTTCAAGCTGCGCTCGGGCACCAAGAACACCTCGCGCTGGGGCCTGCGCGGCGTCGAGGACCTGGGCGGCGGCCTGCAGGCGGTGTTCCGGCTCGAGAGCGGCATCGACATCGCCAACGGCACGCTCGACGACGGCGCCGATTCGATCTTCGGCCGCCGCGCGGTGGTCGGCCTCAAGGGCAAGTGGGGCGAGCTCACGCTCGGGCGCAACTTCACGGTCACCTACGACTACGTGCTGCCCTTCGACCCGATGGGCTACGCGCAGAACTACTCCTGGGCGACCAGCTCGACGGCCAGCGGCAACCGCAAGGACGGCCTGTTTACGCGCGCCTCGAACGCGGTGCGCTACGACGGCGAGTTCGGCGACTTCCGCTTCGGCGCGATGGTCGGCCTCGGCAACACGCCGGGCAGCGTCAAGACCAGCTCGAAATACGGCGTGGCCGGCGGCTACGAGCATGGCCCGTTCGCGGCGGTGTTGACCTTCGACCGCCAGAACGGCGCCAACGACAGCGTGCTGCCGGCCGACCCGGTCAACTACGCGCAGCAGATCCACGCGGCACTCAGCTACGACTTCGGCAAGCTCAAGACCATGGCCGGGTATCGCAACTACCGCCGCAGCCTGCATGCCGGCGACGTCACGCAACTGAGCGACACCTACTGGCTGGGCGGCTCCTACCAGTTCACGCCGACCTTCACGCTGATCGCCGCCATCTACCACCAGGACCTCAAGGGCGGCACCGACGCCGACCCGACCCTGGTCTCGCTGCGCGCGAACTACGCGCTGTCCAAGCGCACCGTGCTGTTCGCCTCGGGCGGCTTCGCCTTCGCGCGGCACGGCCAGAACACCAGCGTGTCGCGCGACCTGGTCGGCTACGCGAGCAACCAGGTGGGCGCCACGCTCGGCATCCAGCAGCGCTTCTGAGCGATGCGCCCATGAGGTGCCGCCGAGGCGCCGTCAAAGCGCACGATCGTTCGCGGAAAAACGCGGCGGCCTTCACGGCCGCCGCGTTTTTTTTGCCGGATCCGTAAAGCCGGCCTCGTAAGCACAACGAAAACCTTTAACAATGCTTGCTGCGATCTGATGAATCCATTCACGAATCCGCGCACAAATACACACGAATTTCATCAAACCGGGGTGCCTCGGAAACATATCCTCCTGTTAAGATTGTTTCCCTGCCTGCAACACCCGAATCGATTTACATGAATCGCACGATTGACCATCGCAATCTGACGATGCTGCTGCTCGAGGCTCGTGAGACGCTGATCGGACGCTTCCGCCCGATCCTCAAGGAAGTCTCCCTGACCGAGCAGCAGTGGCGGATCATCCGCCTGCTCGATGGCGAGCCGAAGGGCGAGCTGGAAGCCGGGCAGATCGCGAAGCGCTGCTGCATCCTGAGCCCGAGCCTGACCGGCGTGCTCGAGCGGCTCGAACGCGACGGCATGATCACGCGCATGCGCTCCACCGAGGACCAGCGCCGCCTGCTGGTCGCGCTGACCGAGCGCAGCCGCCAACTGGTGCGCCGGATCGGGCCGCGCATCGACGATCAATACCGCCAGCTCGAACAGCAACTGGGCTCGGATACGCTGCGCGACGTCTACTCCGCGCTCGACCGCCTGCTCGAAGTCGCCTCGCCCAACTGAGCGCGCGGCACGCGCCGCGATCCGCTCCCTTCCCCGCCCGCGCCTCGCCGGGCCACCGCACGATTCCCCGCCCGCCTCCGCTGGACCGACGAGTCTGTTCGTCATGACGCGATGCCGTCGCGCGCGGCTTCGTCAATTCCAGGCGTGACGCGCCGGCTTCACGCCGTTCAGGTAGTAGTTGCCGACCAGGTGATACTTCCAGCGCACCGGATCGTGCAGCGTATGCGTGCGCGCATTGCGCCAGTGACGGTCCAGGCCGTGCTCGGCCAGCGTCGCCTGGGTGCCGGCCAGCTCCAGCAGCTTCTCGCCGGCCAGCAGGGCCGCCTCGGTGGTCAGCACCTTGGCCTCGCCCACCGCCACCGAGGCGCGCGCCACGTCGTCCTCGCTCACCTCGCCGCGCGCGGCGATCTCGTCGAGCGTGCGCGCCGCGCGCTCCAGCAGCGCCTCGGCCGCGTGCAGGCGGATCACCAGGTTGCCGGTCTCGCGCAGCGTCAGCGGATCGTCGGCGGCGCGCTCCACGCCGCTGTCGACCCAGGCGCGCGAGCGCTCGCGCACGAAGCGCAGCGTGTCGTCGAGCGCCGCGCGCGCGATGCCCGCGTCGATCGCGGCCTGGATGATCTGCGAGATCGGCCCGTTCAGGGTCGGCTGGTCCGACACGCGCTGCGCCGGAAATACGTGCGAGGCCGGCACCCGCACGTCCTCTAGCCTGACCGTGCCGCTGGCCGTGGTGCGCTGGCCGAAGCCGGACCAGTCGTCGATCACCGTGAGGCCCGGCGTGTCGCGCGGAATGTAGGCGAGCCAGGCCTGCCGTTCCTCGTCGAGGCCGAGCACCGGCACGTAGTGGGCGAACAGCGCGCCGGTCGAGTAGAACTTGGTGCCGTTCACGCGCCAGGTCTCGCCCTCGCGCACGATGCGGGTCTTCAGATCAAGCACGTGCTTGGTGCCGCGCTCCGAGAAGCCGTTGCCGAAGCGGCGGCCGGCCAGCACCTCGGCGAAGAAGGCGCGCTGCTGCGCCTCGCTGCCGGTCAGCGCGATCACGTCGACCAGGCCGTAATGGTTCTGCGGCAACTGGCCGAGCGAGGGATCGGCCGCCGAGATCAGCTTGACCACCTCGGTCAGCGTCACGAAGGACACGCCCGCGCCGCCATGCGCCTTCGGCACCGTGATCGCCCACAGCCCCGATTGCGAGAACCACTCGATCTCCTCGCGCGGCAGGCGCCGCTCGCGGTCGCGCTCGATCGCGCCGGCCGCCAGCCGCGCGGCCAGCTCGCGCGCCACCGCCAGCGCCTCCTGGTCGGAGGCGATCACGTGGGCGCGCGCGGCGGTGGATGCCGCCGGCGTGGTAGCGGCCGTCGCGACGGCGGAGGTCGGGGTGGTGGCGTCGAGGGTGGACATCGGCATCTCCGTGCAGGGAATCGAGGGGAACGAAGCGACAGGCAGGCGGCCAATCTAGCAATCGCGCCCCCACCGCCCAAGCGATCGATTCGGGAATCGATATTCCCGCGCGTGAGCTCGCCGTGACACACCAGTCATCACACCTCTTCGCGCGACATGATCCACCCGATAAGGCACGAAAATGCGCAAACGATATCGCTCCCGAGGCCGATGCAGCGAACCTATGACGGCCGCATGCCCAGTGCGGCAATTTTATTGCGCACCCATCTTGTGTTTAGCTGGGAGACCTCTAGACTGTTTACTTCCCGCCTTCATCCATGCCATCCAGGAGACGATTCCATGCGCCTCACGATACGGATCAACGCAAGCAGCCAAGCCACCTCGCGCCAAGCCTCGTATGCGGTGCTGTGGGTCGACACCGACGAGCAGCTCTGGTCGCGCGAGGCACATCAGGGCATCGATCTGCCGCAATGGGGGAAGGTGAAGCATGTCGAGGGCGCGGTCGCGCTCTGCGCGGCCGACGGCGACGAAGCGCTGTGCCGGTTGCAGGGCCTGTCGATCGATCGCGTGATGGGCGTCGCCGCCGATGCCGGCCAGGGTACCGCGC
Organism: Burkholderia sp. Ax-1720; assembly: GCF_011753035.1. NCBI lineage: Bacteria > Pseudomonadati > Pseudomonadota > Betaproteobacteria > Burkholderiales > Burkholderiaceae > Burkholderia > Burkholderia sp. Ax-1720. The sequence goes on from NZ_VWWK01000088.1 coordinate 9,682, forward strand.
TGCTCGGCAGCAGCAGTTCCGACGGTGCATGGCGCCTGCAGGCCGTCGATCGCTGCGCGACGCAATCGGAGAACCGCGGCTTCACCGTGGTTCGCTGAAGTTACTCGCTGGTGTTCTTCGCTGAAGTTGCATGAGCGGCGCGTTCGCCGGCTCACTTCCAGCGAGCGGCTTCGAAGCCCTCACCTGCCGATCATCAAGGCGCCCGGCGCAATGCCGGGCGCCTTTCTCTTGCGGGCCAGGTTCGCATGCGGCGCAAGCCGCGCCTTGACGGAGCCGAAGCCGGCCCGGCGAATCCCGGGCTGCCCCAGCTTCCTCGCTCTCGCGCCACCGCCTTCGGTCCCTTGTCGGGCGGCCCTGAGCCGATCCTCAATCGTTCCGGGCGGAAATTTGCACACTTCATACCAATTCGCGCAAACGTTTCGCTCGATGCAACGTTCACGTTCCTTGACGTTACGTCACAGGGGAACAGCGCCGTAACAATTCGCCCCTTGCTACGTAACAGACCGTCGAGCGCGCCATGCAGGCCAACGCGAAGCCCACGTCACGCTTCCGAAGCCACCCCGACAATTCCTTTTAAATCAGATGCTTGCGAAAAATTTCCAGTCGGCTCCGCCGAACCTCGCACGCTGGCCCGCTTATTGCAGAGTAGAGGGCGTTCCGCTCCGGGGCCATCAGACTAATTGCGAGGACCATCATGGATTGCAAGTATCTGTACATCGACAACATAAAAATCAATTTCATCCGCCGCTCGATCGAGATCGAGGGCCAGCAGGTCGACATGACGCCGCGCGAATTCGACGTGGTCGAATTCCTGCTCGACAACATGAACAAGATCGTGCCGCGCCAGGCCATCCAGGAAGCCGTCTGGGGCCGCGAACTCGGCGTCTCGTCGCGCACGCTCGACACCCATATTTCCCGCATCCGTTCGAAGCTCAAGCTCGACAACGACAAGAACATGCGGATCATCCCGATCTACTCGATCGGCTATCGGCTGGTGCTGTTCGGCGCGGCGATGACGCATGTCGAGCCGCACGACGAACCGACGCTGCGCCGCAGCCCGCAACCGGGCGCGCCGCTCACGCACGCCTTCGCCTGAGTTCCACCGGCCGACGCGCGCGCCGCTCGCGGCTCGCGCGTCGATCGGCCAGGACTTCGCGATGCCGCCCGGCGGCATCGCAACCCCGCCGCCTCACGGCGACTGCCTCGCCATCGATGCCTGTGAACGCAACCAGGCCGCGATGGATCACGGGCGCCGACGCAAACGTTGGCCGGCGCCCCTCCTCCCTCCAGCCGCCGCTTACTGCCCGTAACGATCGAGCAGCTTCGCGGTCACGCCATTGGTCCAGCCGAAGCCGTCCTGCAGCGGGTACTCACCGCCGCCACCGCCGCCCACGCCGGAGCCTTCCACCACATACTTCTCGACCAGCTTGCCCTCGCTCGCGTAGACGCCCTTCACGCCCTTCAGGAAGCGCTGGCCGATCTCGTCGGCGAGCGGCCGTTCGCCGTAGCGCGACAGCCCCTCGATGGCGATCCACTGCAGCGGCGCCCAGCCGTTCGGCGCGTCCCATTGCTGCCCGGTGTTCTGCGTGGTGGTGGCCAGCCCGCCCGGTTGCAGCAGCGTGTCGCGCACCTGCTGGGCGGTCGAGATCGCATGATCCGGCGTGGCCACGCCGGCGAACAGCGGGTACAGCGCGGCCGCGGTGAGGCCGTCGCGCGGCTGGCCGAGCTGCCAGTCGTAATCGCCGTAATAACCGTTCGCGTTCCACAGCCAGTGATTGATCGCCGCGTCGCGGCGCGACGCGCGCGCCGAGAAGTCGGCCACGCAGGCCGCGTCGTGCGTGACCGTGCAGCCCGTCACGATGGTTTTCTCGAGGTGGTACATCAGGCTGTTCAGGTCGATCGGCACGATCGCGGTGGTGCGGATGGTCGCCAGCGTCTTGCCGTCGCCGAGCCAGCGCGAACTGAAATCCCAGCCGCTCTCGGCGCCCGCGCGCAGGTCGCGCCAGACTTCCGGAGCCGGCCGGCCAGCCGCCGACTTCGCGGTCTGCACGTCCTCCAGGTAGGACTCGTCGCGCGGCGTCGCGCTCGCATCCCAGTAGCGGTTCAGGACCGCGCCGTCGGGCATCGTCACCACGTGCGCGGTGGCCGCGCCGCGCGCCGTGCCGCTCTCGCCCTGCATCCAGTACGCGTATTCCCTGCGCAGCGCCGGCAGGTATTTCTGATAGACGCCGTTGCCTTCCTTCTCGGCGGCCAGCTCCACCATGTAGGCGAAGAACGGCGGTTGCGAGCGGCTCGCGTAGTAGGTGCGATTGCCGTTCGGCACATGGCCGACGGTATCGATCAGGTGCGCGAAGTTGTCGAGCATGTCGTCGACCAGATCCTCGCGGCCGGCTTCCTGCAGGCCCAGCATCGTGAAGTAGCTGTCCCAGTAGTAGCCCTCGCGGAAGCGCCCGCCCGGCACCACGTAGGGCTTGGGCAGCGTGATCAGCGAGCCGTTGGGCGAGGCGCCCTCGGTGGTGCGCGTCAGGTGCGGCCACAACCAGTCGATATGCGCGCGCAGCGTCTGGTTCGCCGGCGGCGTGACCACCGCGTCGACCGGCGGCTTGAAGTGCTGGGTGACGAAGTCGCGCAGCGAGAAGCCCGGCGCGTCCTTCTGCTGCGCGTAGAGCCGCATGATGGTGGCCGCGTCGGCATCGGGCGTGGTGTCGACGAAGGTCTTCTGGTCGGGATAGATCTGCTGGGTCTGCACGGCGGTGAACAGTTCACCGTACAGCTCGCTGGGCGGCGGCAGCACGCCGCTCAGGCGCGTCTGCGGCGGCGCGGCGGCATCCTCGCCGGGGCGTACCACGGGCTGCGTGTCGGAGCAGGCCGGCAGCGAGATGCAGGCGGCGGCCAGCACGAAGGCGAGGCTGGCACGGCGGCGCAGCGTGCGCGGCAGCTTCGGTCGGCGCGCGACGGCGTTCGCGGCGAAATATTTCGCTGTGCGATCGAATGCGGCTTCCGGAGAAGGGTTCGACTCGTGTCGGGCTGGAATGACGGCCATCTTCGGTCCTTTGTTATGAATTCCGGGAATCCGATGATGCCCGAGGCGGGCGCGGGCCGCGCCGGCAGTTCTGCGAGCTTGTCAGGCGAAACGATACCGTGCCTGGCCTCGTGAACCGCGCGGCGCGAGCAGGCGTCATGCCTTGCGCGCCGCCCGCGCTGGCCGGGTCAGGTGCCTGGCTCGTGCCTCACAGGCCCGCCTGCCCGGGCTCCGCGCGCAGATAGGCGAGCACCGCCCGCAGCGCGCGCCGCTCCAGCGCGTCGGCATCGGTCTCGCCGGCCTCGCCCGCCATGTCGGTGATGCCGCGCACCATCGCGAGCACATCGCGTGCCGCGACCTCGGGCGCCGCGAGCGGCGGCGCATCGGGCTTGCCGAACGCGATCGCGATCGCTTCCAGCCCGCGCGCGGCCACGTAGCCCACCCGGCCCTCCACCGGCAGCCGCCGCTCCTCCATGTCGATCAGCCGCGCCAGCGCGGGACGGCGCAACTGGTGCGCGACGGCCGCCCGCACCATCGCCGCGAGGATCGAGGCGCAATCGGGCAGCTCGATCGCGCGATCGAAATCGGCGAGCAGCGCGCCGGTCTCGCGCTCGATCAGCGCGGCCGTCAGGGCATCGCGATTCGGGAAGTACTGGTAGAGCGAGCCGATGCTGACGCCGGCACGCGCGGCCACCGCATTGGTGGTGTAGGCATCGAGCCCCTCGCGCTCCAGGATGCGCGCGGCGGCCTCGACCAGCGCCTCGACGGTGGCCGCCGAACGGCGCTGGACCGGCGCCTTGCGCGGCGTCACGTGGTTCCTGGCGGGGGATTTCGTCATGGGCGGGATGCAGGGCGCTTCGAATATGAGCGAACGCTCGTATTCTAAACGGTTGGCTGCAGCCTTCGCGAACGCGATCGGCAACGGGTGGAAATCGATGCGCACACATCCACGACATGGCGTTCCATACGCCACGCGAACGCGAGCGCGCGACACGCCCCCGAACCCGCCACGCAGTACGCGACGCGTTCGGCGGCGATGCCTCCAGATGCGCCCAGATGCTCGAACGGGAACGGTTCCGCTAACGCCAGCAGAGGGATCGATGCAATAATGTCGGCTTTGCCGCGCGTCGACCCCCAATGCCGCTCGCAGTCCATCCGTTCATCGCACCGCTGATCGTCGCCTGCGCGTTGTTCATGGAGACGGTGGACGCCAACATCATCGTCACCGCGCTGCCCGCGATGGCACGCGCCTTCGGCCACAACCCCGTCACCCTCAATATCGCGATCACCGCCTACGTGGTCGGGCTCGGCGTGTTCATCCCGATCTGCGGATGGCTGGCCGACCGCTACGGCGCGCGCGCGGTGTTCCGCACCGCGATCGGCATCTTCGTGGTGGGCTCGCTGATGTGCGCGGCCTCCACCAATCTCGAGCTGTTCACCTTCGCGCGCTTCGTGCAGGGCGTGGGCGGCGCGATGATGGTGCCGGTCGGGCGCATCATCATCTTTCGCGCGGTGCCGCGCGCGGACCTGATCCGCGCCATGAACTACCTGAGCCTGCCCGCCTTGTTCGGCCCGGCCGCGGGGCCGTTGCTGGGCGGCTTCCTCACCACCTACCTGCACTGGCGCCTGATCTTCTTCATCAACGTGCCGATCGGCATCTACGGCATCTACCTCGCCAACAAGTACATCGCCAACACGCACGAAGCGAACCCGGGCCCGCTCGACTGGTTCGGATTCCTGCTTTCCGCGGCCGGCGCCTCCTTGCTGCTGATGGGCCTGACCATGCTCGACGGCGCGCTGATCAGCCCGCGCGACGCGGTGCTGATGTGCGTGGCCGGCGCGCTGCTGCTGGGCGGCTACGTGCTGTACGCACGGCGCGCGACGATGCCGGTGCTCGAGCTGCGCTTCCTGAAGATCCCCACCTTCAACGCCAGCGTGATGGGCGGCTCGCTGTTCCGCATCGGGCTCGGCGCGGTGCCGTTCCTGTTACCGCTCACGCTGCAGGAAGGGCTCGGCATGAGCGCCTTCGATTCGGGGCTGATCACCTGCGCCTCGGCGGTCGGCGGCACGCTCTCGCGGCTGCTCTCGCAACGCCTGCTTCGGCAGTTCGGGTTCCGCCGGGTGCTGATGGTCAATGCCGCGCTGGCGGGCCTCGCGATCGCGATGTACGGCACCTTCTACCCGGGCATGCCGGTGTGGGTGATCTGGGTGATCGTGCTGGTCGGCGGCATCTTCCCCGCGCTGCAGTTCACCAGCCTCAACTCGGTGATCTACGCCGAGATCCAGCCGCGCGACATCGGCCGCGCCACCAGCCTCGGCAGCGTGGTGCAGCAGATGTCGCTGGGCCTGGGCGTGACGGTGGCCGGCATCGTGCTGCACCTGTCGGCCGCGCTGCGCGGCCACCCTTCGGTGCAGTGGTCGGATTTCTGGCCGGCCTTCCTGGTGGTGGGGCTCTGCTCGTTCGCCTCGATCCCGATCACGCGGCGCCTCGCGCCGAACGCCGGCGACGAGATCGCGCGCGGCAAGCGCGGCTGAGCACGCGCGAGTTCGAGCGCGAGCATGCCAATCGCATCGGCGAGTTCGAATTCAGGCGGGAAAGAGGCGGCGCGGCGGCCCTGGAAAAAACGGCTCGCGCAAAAAAGAAATCGGCGGACATCCACATCGGGCCTGGAGAGCCGTTCGGATATCCGCCGAATGATTCCGGGTGCTGCGACACAGTCACGTTCCCCGGATTCACTCCCTGCGTGCCATTGACATATGTTGCGTCGGGAGCAAAACCAGCGCCGATCGAATCGCGATCCGGGGGAATCGCGGCCGTCACGGCATGAACGTCACTATAGGGAAACTCGATTCGGGCGTCTGTCAACGATTGTCAGATCCGATGCCGCAAGCATGTCGCGTCTTCGCGCCCCTGCCGCGCGAGGCCGCCGCGTCGACGGCAACGGCGGCCATCGAATCGCGCTACAGTGACGGCTTCCGTCCCCGCCCCGCGCACGCCCGTGACCACCCTCCCGCTCTCAGCCGCCCGCTCCCTGCACCTGGCCGCGCAAGGCCTGCTCGCGCCGCCGCGCCGCAAGGCCGTGAAGGCCGACGTGCTGGACGCGATCCGCCGCATGGCGCAGTTGCAGATCGACACCATCCACGTGGTGGCGCGCAGCCCTTACCTGGTGCTGTTCAGCCGCCTCGGCCCCTATGAGCAGCGCTGGCTCGACGAGCACCTGGCCGAGGCCAGCCTGTTCGAATACTGGTCGCACGAGGCCTGCTTCCTGCCGATCGAGAGCTTCGGGCTGATGCGCCACAAGATGCTGAACCCGGCGGGAATGGGCTGGAAATACGCGGCGGACTGGCACGAGCTGCATCGCGAATCGATCGATACGCTGCTCGCGCGCGTGCGCGACACGGGCCCGGTGCGCTCCTCGGACTTCGCGCGCGAGGACGGCGCCAAGGGCTCGGGCTGGTGGGACTGGAAGCCCGAGAAGCGTCACCTGGAGGTGCTGTTCTCGACCGGGCAACTGATGGTGGCCGCGCGCCAGAACTTCCAGCGCATCTACGACGTGCTCGAACGCGTGCTGCCGCATTGGGACGATGCACGCGACCTGCCCGCGCGCGACATGGTGCTGCCGCAACTGCTCGAGCAGACCTGCCGCGCGCTCGGCGTGGTACGCGCCGACTGGGTGGCCGATTACTATCGCCTGCCCAGGCGCGCCTATCGCGACGAACTGCATGCGCTGGCCGACGCGGGCCAGTTGCTGCCGGTGACGGTGGAAGGCTGGAAGGAACAGGTCTTCGTGCATCGCGACCTCGAGCCGCTGCTCGCGCGCGCCGCCGACGGCACGCTGCGCTCCTCGGTCACCACCCTGCTCTCGCCCTTCGACCCGGTGGTGTGGGACCGGCGGCGCGCCTCGGCGCTGTTCGACTTCGACTACACCATCGAGTGCTATACGCCGGCGGACAAGCGCCGCTATGGGTATTTCTGCCTGCCGATCCTGCATCGCGGCCGCCTGGTGGGCCGCGTCGATGCCAAGGCGCATCGCACGCAGGGCGTGTTCGAATTGAAGGCGGTCCACTTCGAGCCGCAGGTGCGGCTCGGCAGCGGGCTAGCCGGCGACGTGGCCCGCGCGATCGGCCGGCTCGCCGATTGGCACGGCACGCCCGAGCTGGCGGTCGGCAACGCGCCGCGCGAGTTGAAGGCCGCGCTCGCGGCGCGCTGAAAAGGCTCGCAGCAGCGAGTCGGCATCACGACGAGTTCCTCGCCGGGCCAGCCTGGCCGATAGGGTCCGCGCCGCTCGCGCGCTCATCGAATCTTCAATCGCGCAGCTTGCGAAAGCGCGGCGTGCCATCTTCCAGCGTGCCGTGGAAGTTGTCCTCGGGACGCGCGCGCAGGCTCGGCTCGTGCGGCCAGACATGCTCGTAGATCACCAGCGCCTCGTCGGTTTCGGAATGACGCGCGACGCCGATCACGCGATAGAGGCCGCCCTTGTAGTGGCGGTGGGTGGCAAGCTGTTCGGCTTGTTGTTCGGTCAGGTCGCTCATGGCGGGCTCCGCGTGCAAAGCGCGTATTGTAGGCGCCCGCGCGCTCAAGCCCGGCGATACACCTCGGGCCGATGCAGCTCCATCCAGCGCTCGGGATGCGCGGGCGCGACGAAGCCCACCGGCGCATAGAGCCCGTGCGCGTCGCTCGTCACCAGCGCGATGCGGCGCAGGCCGCTCACGCGCGGATCGGCGAAGACCTGGTCGATCAGCGTACGCGCATGGCCCTGCCCGCGATGCTCGGGCAGCACGAACACGTCGCAGAGATAGGCGAAGGTGGCCAGGTCGGTGACGAGCCGCGCGAAGCCGACGAAGGTTTCGCCGAGGAAGGCGCCGAAGCAGAGCGAGCCGTCGATCGACTGCTGCACCACCTCGCGCGGGATGCCGAGCGACCAGGGCGCGTGGTCGTGCAGGAAGGCGTGGATCGCGTCGACGTCGAGCTCGCGCTTGTCGGTCGAGATGCGCAGCGCGCCCGGCCGGGTTTCGGGTTGGGACATGGGTCGAATCCTTCGTGGTCCTCGATAGGCGGCAGGCGCCCGGTATACGGCACAGGGGCGCGAGGCAATCCAGCCTCGCGCCCCTGCGTGGTTCCAGAGCGCGCTCAGCGCGCGGCGGCGATCACGTCGGCCACCGCGGCGGTCAGCCGTTTCGCGTAAGGCACGTGCAGGAACTCGTTGGGCCCGTGCGCGTTCGACTTCGGCCCGAGCACGCCGCACACCATGAACTGCGCCTTCGGGAAACCGGCCTGCAGCACGTTCATCAGCGGGATCGTGCCGCCGATGCCCATGAATGCGCAGTCGGCGCCGAAGTGGCGGCGCGAGGCCTCGTCGAGCGAACCCGCCAGCCAGGGCGCGAGCTCGGGCGCGTTCCAGCCGGTGGCGGCGCCCGAATCGGGCTTGAAGGTGACCTTGGCGTTGTAGGGCGGCTCGAGCTCGAGCAGGCGCTTCAGGTCCTGCACGGCCGTGGCGGCGTCGACCAGCGGCGGCAGGCGCAGCGAGAGCTTGAACACCGTCTTCGGGCGCAGCACGTTGCCGGCGTTCTCCAGCGGCGGCAGGCCCGCCGCGCCGGTGACGGCCAGCGAGGGCCGCCAGGTCGAGTTGAGCAGCGCCTCGCGCGGGTCGCTGGTGGTCGGCAGCACCGGGCGGCCGTCCTGGCCGCAGGCCCAGGGCAGGCCCTTCCAGACCTGGTCGCCGAGGATCGCGGCGGTGGCCTCGGCCTCGCGCACGCGGCTCTCGGGAATCTCGCAGTGGAACACGCCCGGCAGCAGGTTGCCGCTGGCCGAATCCTCCAGCCGCTCGAACAACTGCCGCATGATGCGGAAGCTCGACGGCGCGATGCCGCCGCCCATGCCCGAGTGCATGCCCTCCTCCAGCACCTCGACATGCAGCTCGCCCGCCACCGTGCCGCGCAGCGAGGTGGTCAGCCACAGCTGGTCGTAGTTGCCCGCGCCCGAATCGAGGCAGACCACCAGGCCGACCTGGCCGAGCCGGTCGCGCAGCGCGTCGACATAGGGCAGCAGGTCGTAGCTGCCCGATTCCTCGCAGGTCTCGATCAGGCCGACGCAGCGCGGGCGCTCCACGCCCTGGGCGTCGAGCGCGGCCAGCGCGGTGATGCTGGCGTAGATCGCGTAACCGTCGTCGGCGCCGCCGCGGCCATAGAGCTTGCCGTTCTCGTACTTGGGCGTCCACGGGCCCAGGTCGGCGCGCCAGCCGTCGAATTCGGGCTGCTTGTCGAGGTGGCCGTAGAGCAGGATCGTCTCGGTGGTGCCGGAGCGCGTGGCGGGCGCGTCGAAGAAGATCACCGGCGTGCGGCCCGGCAGGCGCACGATTTCCAGCGTGAGCCCGCGCACCGGCTGGCGCTCGGCCCATTGCGCGGCATCGACCACCACGCGCTCGAGCAGGCCGTGCTGCTGCCAGTCGGGATCGTAGGCCGGGCTCTTGGCGGGAATCGCGATGTAGTCGGTCAGTTGGTGGAGGATCTCGTCGTTCCATTTGCGGTCGACGAAATCGGTCAGGCGCGGGTGATCGAGGGCGGTGTCGGCGGTGCTTGTCATGATGGTGCTGGCCGGTGGGGACGAAAAAAAGATGATAGCGCCGATGCGGCCTCGCGCGGCGGGCGATCTCGCGCAAATGCGCGCCGGCGGACGAGGCGGCGGGAAATCGCTTGCGGCTGCGGCGCGGCGCGAGGGGCGTCTGCCGCGGATCTCCCGTTCGACGCAGGAAACACGGCGGCGCACAGGCCCGGCACACCGCTGCGTCGCCCCTTCAGCGCACGTCGAAATCGCGCCGGTACGCGGCGGGGCTGGTGGCCGCGACGCGCCGGAAGTGGCGGCGCAGCGATTCCTCGGAGCCGAAGCCGGCCAATTCGGCCAGTTGCGCCAGCGGCAGCGCCGGGTTCGCCTCCAGCATCTCCTTGGCGAGCCCGACGCGCTCGCGGATCAGCCAGGCATAGGGCGCCAGCCCGGTTGCCTCGCGGAACTGGCGCTGCAGCGTGCGCGGGCTCACCGCCGCGCGCTCGGCCAGGCTCGCCAGCGTGTGCGGCTCGGCCGCGTGCTCGCGCATCCAGTCGATCAGCGGCGCGAGCCGGTCCCGCCCTTCCGGCGCGACCGGGCGCGGCACGAACTGCGCCTGGCCGCCCTCGCGATGCGGCGGCAGTACCAGCCGCTGCGCCACGCGGTTGGCGATCGCGCTGCCGTGGTCACGCCGCACCAGGTGCATCAGCATGTCCAGCCCGGCGGCCGAGCCGGCCGAGGTGACGATCGCGCCCTGGTCGACATAAAGCGCGTCGGGGTTCACCTGCAGCGAGGGATGACGCGCGCGCAGGCGCTCCACATACCGCCAGTGGGTGGTCACGGCCAGGCCGTCGAGCACGCCGGCGGCGGCCAGCACGAACACGCCCGAGCAGATCGAGCAGAGCCGCGCGCCGCGCCGGTGGGCCGCGCGCAGCTTGCGCAGCAGCGCCTCGGGCGGCGCCTCGTCGGGATCGCGCCAGCCGGGGATCACGATCGTGTCGGCGCGATCGAGCATGGCCAGCCGGTAGGGCGCGGCCACCGTGATGCCGCCGGCCGCGCGGATCGGCCCCGGCTCGGCCGCGCAGACCGCGAAGCGATACCAGTCCACCTCCAGCTCCGGGCGCGGCAGCGCGAACAGCTCGACCGTGCAGCCGAATTCGAAGGTGCAGAGGCGATCGTAGGCGAGCGCCACGACGAGATGATCTTTCATGGCGCGATGTTACCGGAACTTGTCGATCGCGCCACTTTCGGGCCGGGCCCGCGATGCCGATACTGGGGACTCGGACACTTATTCCAGAGGAACCCGAAGCATCATGTCCTACGTCACCGAGATCCCCGCAGCCGACAGCGCCGCCGCCCTGGTCCACTTCAGCGACCTGCTCCGATTCGAAACCGATTGCTGGGACGTGCATCACGCGCTCGCTTCGGGCAAGGCCGATTTCGTCCTGCTCGATGTTCGCAGTCCCGAGCAGTTCGCCGCCGGACATATCCGGGGCGCCATCAATCTTCCGCACCGCAAGATCGTCGCGGGGACGCTATCGCATTTTCCAATCGATACGATATTCGTTGTCTATTGTGCCGGCCCGCACTGCAATGGCGCCGCTCGTGCAGCGCAGCGCCTGGCCCGCCTCGGAAGGCCCGTGAAGCTTATGGCAGGCGGGATTACGGGATGGTGCGACGAACATTTCAAATTGGCGACGGATTGAGTGACGGGTCGGTATCATCGCGGTAAACGCAACAATTAGTTGCCGGCACGGGATCCGAAAAAGCGCGACAATCCGTCTCACTGCAGTCGACTTGTCGCACTGCAACACGGAAGGAGAAGTCCCATGAAGATCCTGTTTCAGATTGCCGGGGCAGTTATCGCGATTGCGTTCTACTTTCTGCCGGCGATCATCGCCGACCGTCGCGGCCGCCACGACAAGCTGACCCTCGCGCTGTTCAACGCGCTGTTCGGCTGGACCGGCATCGGCTGGCTGATGACGCTGTACTGGGCCAGCCTGCCGAACCCGGCGCGCAACCTGGCCGGCAACATCGTCCAGACGCGCCGCTCGATCAGCATGCGCAAGTTCTCGAACGGCCTGGTCGATCGCGTGCAGAACCGCGTTGCGCTCCAGCAGGCCTGGATCGAGAAGCAGGATTCCCGCTGAGCCACCGGGCCCTGCCCGAGCGCCAAGCCTGATCCGTCGTACCCGTTGTCGTCGCTTCCGGATTACCCCGCATCACCGACTGCGTAGCCCCGCCCCGCGTCACCTGTGAGCGTCTTCCGCCTGCGTCACCCCGCCCGATCGTTGGTCCCGTCCCGGCGCCTTGCCCCGGATGATCCCGTCTTGCCGGTTTTCGGCCGGACGGGGCGTGGCGGCACCGCCGGCAAGTCTGAAGGCGCCGGCGAACGCGCACGGCATCATTCGCGCGGCGTATGCCGCGCGAATGATGGGAAAACTCGGGAAAGACAGCGGGAAGGAAAAACGGCGGGAAGAAACGACGGAAAAACGCGGCAGGAAACGACTGGCTGACGATTGGCGGACGGCCCGGCGCGCCTCAGAGCGCCACGCCGTTCGACCAGCCGAAGCGCCGCAGGCTGGCGCGGCCCGCCGAGATGGTGGTCGGCTCCAGCACCACCGCCTCCACGGCGAAGCGCTGCTGGCGGAATTCCCCGCTCGCATCGAACCACTGACAGCTCACCCAGGATTCGCCGCCGGCGGCACCGACGAAGGTGACCGTCATGCGCGGCCCGCCGGTCTTGAGCGTCACGACGTCGCCGATGCACGGCGACGCGGCACGGATATCGTTCAGTGATGTCATGGCCCTGGCCTCTCGGAAGTCATGCCGGATCGATTTCCGGCTTGTGTATTTGACGCAGCCTAGCAACGAAAATATTCAGGCACAAGAAGTCTTTTCAGCTTCCTTCATCACCAATCAGAAAATAGCCGATTTCACCTGTCAGCCTTGCCAGTCAAGACTTCGCAGACTGTCCGAAACGCCATTTCCTCCTGTCCGATTTGACGGGTTTTCAGCCGACATTTTCGACTGGGGAAATCATCGGATTTCATTATTTCGTCAAAACCTCATTGCCGAAAATGAATCCCGCAAAGATCGAATGGCGATTGGAATCGGGGAATATCGAAAATGAACCGATCCGGCCGCCCTGGTCGGCCGGTATTGCGGGAAACGGCTCAGGACGCGCTATAGGCGCCGCGCGCGTGCAATTCCGATTCGGTGCGCTCGAGCGCGGCCACCGCCTCGCCGCCCTCCAGCGCCAGCAGTTGCGCCACCAGGCCCTCGGTGAGCGCGTGCGCGGCCACCAGCGAGGGGAAGAACGAGGGGCTGTCGTGGCTGAACAGCAGGGTGAGATCGGCCAGCAGCGCGATCGGCGAGACGCTGCTGTCGGTGATCGCGACCACCCGGCTGCCACGATCGCGCGCGATGGTCGCCACGCGCGTGGCCTCGGCCGAATACGGCGCGAAGCTGACGATCACGGTCACGCTGTGGCGGCCGATCGCGCGCAGCTCCATCTCCAGCGAACCGGCCACGCCGGCCAGCAGCGACACGCTGGGCCGGAACAGCCGGTAGGCATAAACGAAGCCGAACGCGACCGGATAGCAGGAACGGAAGCCCGCCACATGCACGTGCTGCGCCTTGCGGATCAGCTTGGCCGCCTCGAGCATCGCGCGCTCGTTCTGGCCGGCCGTGCCGGCCAGGTTGTGCTGCTGCGCGGCCAGCAGGTCCTGCGCGAGCGCGGCCTTGCCGCCGGGCTTGACCAGCGAACGCGCGCGCTGCGTCATCGGCGCGGGGCGCGTGCGCAGGCGCGCCACGAACAGGTCGCGCAGCTCGTTCCAGCCGGGGAAGCCGAACTGCTGCGCGAGCCGCACCAGCGAGGCCGGCTGCACCTGGGCGCGCTGCGCGAGCTTGCGCATCGACGACACCGCGACCTCGTCGGGATGGTCGAGCAGGAAGGCCGCGCCGACCTGGAATTGCGGGCTCAGCTCGGAAAATTGCGCGCGGATCAGGGACGCGAGTTCGTCGAAATTGGCGGGCATCGTCAGGGCAGCGTGGAGCGGGCGCCCATGGTACACCGGCCCTCGCGGCCCTGCGCGACGGGCGGGAGCCCTCGCGCGCCGGGCTCGCGCCCGCTTCTGCTACATTGCGGCGAGGCCCTGCCCCTTGGTTTCCTTGCCCCTTCATGCCTCGATGCCTGCCCGGCCCGTGCCGGCGCGGGCCCGCCACGATGACCGACGACTTCCGCTGGATCGATGCCCCCCAGGGCCGCCTCTACGCGCAACGCTGGCCGCGCCCCGCCGATGGCGCCGCCACGCCGCCCGCGCCGATCCTGATGCTGCACGACTCGCTCGGCTGCGTCGCCCTGTGGCGCGAATTCCCCGCCGAGCTGGCGCGCGCCACCGGCCGCGACGTGATTGCCTACGACCGCGCAGGCTTCGGCCGCTCGGCGCCGGCGCAAGCGCCGCTGCCGGCCGACTTCATCGCGGCCGAGGCGCGCGACAACCTGCCGGCGCTGCAGCGCGGCTTCGGCTTTGCGGGCTTCGTGGCGCTGGGCCATAGCGTCGGCGGCGCGATGGCCGCCGCCTGCGCGGCCGCGCAGCCCGAGCACTGCGAGGCGCTGGTGACGATCTCCGCGCAGGCCTTCGTCGAGGCACGCACGCTGGCGGGCATTCGAGCGGCCCGCGAGGCGTTCGCGCGGCCGGATCAATTTGAGCGGCTGGCGCGCCATCACGGCGAACGCGCGCGCTGGGTGCTCGATGCCTGGATCGACACCTGGCTCGATCCGGCCTTCGCCGGCTGGACGCTCGACGCGACGCTGGCGCGGGTGCGCTGCCCCGCACTCGTGCTGCACGGCGAGCATGACGAATACGGTTCGCCGCGCCACCCGGCGCGCATCGTCGAGGGCGTGGCGGGGCCGGCGCGCATGATGCTGCTGCCCGGCTGCGCGCATGTTCCGCATCGCGAGGCGAAGCCGGCGGTGCTGGAGGCGCTGCACGGTTTCCTGGGTACGCCGGCACGCTGAGCGCCCGGCCTCGCGGCTTATCCACAGAAAATGTTGGCAAGCTTGTGGATGACCTGCGCATGTCTTTCGCAAGCCATTGAACACACAAGGATTTTTCCCGAATCGCAGGAATCCGGCAGGCCCCGCCGCGATGCGCCCCGGATGCGTGGCTTGTCCACAGTTTTTGTTGGCAAGCTTGTGGATATCCTGCTGGCGAGCCCGCCAAGTCCTTGATTCGATTCGGATCCTTGCCGGCAATGCGTGCTTCGGCAGCGCCGCCATGCCCGGCTGGCGAGAGAAAAGATCAACGAGATCAAGGATCTAGCGTTCGATTGGCGGCCGGCACCGGCATCCTGCCGATGCGGCGCCCACCCTGCTCCATGGCTCGCGCGCGCCGGAAACCTCGGCGACAGCCCCCTCGCCCCGGCGCCCCGGTTGTCCACATTTTTTGTTGGCAAGCTTGTGGACATCCTGCTGTCACATACGACAAGCCCATGATCCGTCGAGGTTTTTTCCCGCGCACCAGGAAAGCGGCAGCGCGCCCGGCGGCCGGCTTGTCCACAATTTCTGTTGGCAAGCTTGTGGATTACCTGCGCACCGGCCACGCAAGCACTTGATCCGACACGGTTTACCGCCGCGCGACAAGGATGCGGCAGCGCGCATCGACGCCAGCCCGGCGTGCCCGCTTCACTGCCCGTAATCGAGCTTGGGATACCAGTCGCCGCCGCGGCCGGCCGGCGTCATGTCGAGCACGGTCCAGATCGGCATCAGGTCGGGCGCGCCGCGCGGATCCTGGCCGGGATCCGACATCTCGCCGCTCATCTCGCCGCCGTAGAAATGCCGGATCGTGCCGTCGCGCCGCGTGAAGACGTTGAGCGCGGGGATATCGCTGTCGCCCTCGCCGATCGCGTGGTAGTCGCGGCTGTATTCGCCCGACAGATCCGTGTAGAGCCGCAGGTCGCGCCAGCCGCGCTCGCGCCGGAACGCGTCGAGACGTGCCCAGGGCGCGCGCGCCACCGCGACCAGCGAGACGCGCTGCCCGATATCGCGCGCCTCGCCGTTCCAGGCGCCCAGCAGCGAGGTGCACATCGGGCAGGGCCGCTGCCAGGTCGGGCCGAACATGTAGCTGTAGACCACCAGCGTGTCGTGCCGCCCGAACAGCTCGGCGAAGCTGCTGCCGCCGCCCTCGCCCTCGAAGCGGTAATCGCGCGTCACCGCGCCGCCGGGCGGCAGCGCGCGACGCTGCTCGGCCACCCGCTCGATCCGGCGGCGCAGCTCGATCTCCTCGGCCAGCAGGGCGTTGCGCGCCTCGCGATAGGCCGCGCTCTCGTTCGGGTAGCTGCAGCGGTTGAGGGCCGCCAGTTCGGCGGCGGGGATCAGCGGCTGGCTCGGGTTCATGCTCGTCTCCTTGGCAATCGTGGATCGCGGCGGCGGCGGGGGCGGCAGGCAGTTGGCCCGGGCTTCGGGCCGCCGCCGTGCGCCGCATGGCCGCCGCGCGGGATTCAATCGGCGTCGGGCGCGCCGAGCGGGAACAGCTTGCGATAGGGCCGCGCCTCGTCCACCGCACGCGCGAACGAGGGCCGCGCCAGCAGCCGCTCGCGGTAGGCGATCACGTGGCGAAAGCCGCGGTCGATGCGGTGCGTCCAGTCGGCATAGAACAGGAAGGGCGCGGCGCCGCAGTCGGCGAGGCTGAAGCCCTCGCCGGCCGCCCAGCTTCGCTCCGCCATGTGGCCGTCGAGCCAGGCATAGGCGGTCTCGAGCTGCGCGCGCGCCTCGGCCACGCCATAGGCATCGCGCTCGCCTTCGGGCCGCAGGGCATTGGCGACGATGCGCTGGGCCGGCGTGGACAGGTAGTTGTCGAAGAAGCGGTCGAGCGCGCGCACCTCGAGCGCGGCCACCGGATCGGCCGGCAGCAGCCTCACCGGGCCCGGATGATGGAGCCCCAGGTGCTCGATGATGATGGTGGCCTCGGCCACGCTGCGCCCGGCGTCGACCAGCAGCGGCATCCGCTTCAGCGGCCAGCGCGCGGCGAACTCGGCGTAATGCCCGGGATGCTCGCCCGACAGCTCGCGCAAGCTGAACGGGGTGGCGTTCTCGTAGAGCGCGACCAGCACCTTCTGGCAATACGAGGAAAAGGGATGCGCGTAGAGCGTCAATGACATCGCGACTTCCTCCTGGGAATCGACGACAACGGATGGAAAAACGGCAACGCGCGGCAAATACGGCAAATACGGCAAACGCGGCGAGCGGCACCCGGCGACACGGCAAGGCGACGGCCCGGCACCCGCGCCGCCACCTGGCCACTAGCCATCGCGCCGCCGCGCTGCAGGCGCCGACGCTCAGGACGGCTGGCGCACGCACTGCTCCATGCCCTCGCGGATCTGCTCGGGCGTGAGGTCCTGGCGATGGGTGGCGACCGACCAGCGATGGCCGAAGGGATCCTCCACCTGGCCGTAGCGATCGCCCCAGAACATGTCGGCGGGCGGCATGACCAGCTTCGCGCCGGCCTCGACCGCGCGCGCCACCACCGCGTCGGCGTCCTCCACGTAGAGATGCAGGATCACCGGCGAGCCCTTCAGCGCCCGCGGGCCGAGCGCGCCGCAGCCGGCCATCTCGTCGACCAGCATCAGCGTCGAATCGCCGATGCGCACGGCCGCGTGCATCAGCTTGCCGTCGGGCCCCGGCAGGCGCGTCAGCTCGGTGGCGCCGAACGCGGCGCCATAGAACGCGATCGCATCGGCCGCGCCGTTGCAGATCAGGTGGGGGGTGAGGGTATGCATGCCTTCGGGGATCGGTTTCACGGCGGCGGACATGATGTCGGCTCCTTGAGTGGGTGCGTCGGCGACGCGTCGGGGCGAGCGGCGCGTTCGGCGCGCTCTCCTTCCCACGACGCGCGACGGCGGCCGGAATCGACATCGCGGCGAAAAAATTTCCAGCCGCGCCAACGAGGCTTCGCCGGGACAAATCCGACGAAGCCCGAGTTATCCACAGTTTTTGTTGGCAAACCTGTGGATATCACTGAAAGCCAATCGCCAAGCCCTTGATCGTAATGATTTTTTTTCGTCGATACCTGGGACGCCCAGCAAAGCGACAAACGCAGGCAGTGCTTGTCAACACGGGAGGTGGGCAAGCTTGTGGATATCGGCCTGACAGCGCGCCGAAGTGCTTGATCCCGCGGCATTTTTTTAGCGTGCCCGATTAGCGGGCAGGGCCGCCGGGCGGCGGCCCCGGTCCGGACGCGATGCCCGCTCGATGCCGCTCAGGGCCGCTCGGGCGCGGCCATCAGCTCGTTGACCTTGTCACGCAGCGCCTCGTAGCCGGAGCGCGCGTGCTCGGGCAGGTCCGGGTCGCCGATCAGCGCGCCGAGCGTCTCGACCAGGCTGAAGGCGAGCCCCTTGGCGGCGCCCGTCGCGATCGACTGCGACCTGATCGAATCCTGCAGATGGCCGACCGCCGCCTCCATCTGCTCGAGTTGCGATTGGCGGCCCTCGTCGGGCGTGGGTTGCTGGCTCATGATCTCGCTCTCCTGTACTGCTGCGAGGCGGTGCCGGCGGCACTGCCTCGCGTTCCCGCCGGCCAGCCGGCCGGCGCCGATGCGGCGGGCGCCGCGCCGGCTCGGCACCGGCGAC
>NZ_VWWK01000089.1:0-28080 GCF_011753035.1 Burkholderia sp. Ax-1720
TCCTCGCTGCGCGGCGTGCTGCTGGGCCTGCTGGCGGCCGTGCTGCTGGCCGTCACCTTCGCGGCCTGGCTCACGCCCTCGTCGATGCTCGCCCTGCTGACGGGCTTTTCCCTGTGCGGATGAGGCGGGCCACGACGACCTCGCGCGCCGCGCGCCGAACTCGCTGAATCGAGGCCGCCCGGCTAGGCCTGGTTGCCCGGCTCCAGGCCCCTGAACTGCACCACCAGCTCGATATTGTTGCGCACCGCCAGCTTCTTCATGGCCGACGCCTTCTGGGTGCTGACGGTCTTCACGCTGCGGCACACCTGGCGCGCGATCTCGCTGACCCGCATGCCGCGCGAGATCATCCGCACCACCTCGTATTCGCGCTTGGTCAGCGTCGCGCGCCGCCCCTCGCCCTGCCTCGAGAGGAAACCGAGCTGCGCGCCGGACAGGGCCACCGCCACCTCGGGATCGATGTACAGCTGGTCGGCCGCGACGGTGCGCACCGCGGCGGCGAGCCGCGAGAAGGTCGCGTTCGCCTTGCACAGGAAACCGCGCACGCCGATCCCGAACAGCTTGCGCACCAGGGCCGGGTCGTCGTGCATGGTCAGCATCAGGATCCTGAGCTCGGGATGGCTGCGCTTGATGCATTCGATGAGCGGCAGGCCGTCGAAGGCGCCGGCCTGGTCGAAGGCGTAATCGCAGATCAGCACTTCGCAGGACGACCTGGCGAGGACCGTCCCAAGCGTCGCCGGATCGCAGGCGCTGGCCGTCACGGTGATGTCGGCCTCGTGGTCGAGAATCCTGGTGATGCCCACCATCACGACGGGATGGTCGTCGGCCACCACGACGCGAATGGTTCCGGTGGAATCGCGATCCTGCTGTTTCATGACATTGTCTCCAGTGAACGGCATGCGCGACGGCCGGCACGTCGAGGCGGCCAGCGGCGGGAAATCGAGGCGCGCGAGCGGGCAGGCCGTCGAATCGCGCACCAGGGAATCGCGGCAGGCCGACGTGGCACCGTCGACCTTGCCGGAAATCATCGCGTGATGTTGGCGCCCGAACGCGCTACCACTTCCAACCCGCGCCGAAGTTGAATCCCGTCAGGCGGCCGGTGGTCGATACGCCGGCGCCCCAGCCCAATCGCCCGTTGCCGGCCAGCCCCTTCAGATTCAGGGCGATCGCGCGGTAGCCCGAGAAGCCACCGACGCCGACCCCGGCCGCCACCTCGCCCGGATTCAGGCTCGGCAGGTAGAGGCCGGACATCGCCATGCTCATCGCCACGCCCGTGTAGGCGCGACGCGCGACGTCCTCGAGCGAACGCCCGAGCGTGGCGAGTTGCGACAGGTTCACGGCGTCGCCGGGGGCAACGCCTGGCGCGAGGTTGACGAGACGGCGCTCGCGGCCGGGCGAACCGATCGAGACCGTCGCATCGCGATCGGCGATCGACCCCGCGCCCAGCGCCACCGCGCCCCGGCCCGTGGCGAGCGCGGACGCGCCGAGCGCCACCGAGCGATCGCCGTCGGCGCGCGCGCCGTCTCCGAGCGCGGTAGCCTGGCCGCCCAGCGCGCCGGCCTGATAGCCGATCGCGACGGCACCGTCGCGCGCGGCCAGGGCGCGGAATCCGAGCGCCGTGGCGTGGTGCTCCCTTGCCCGCGCATAGGCGCCGTAGGCGGTCGCGCCATCGGCACGGCGGCTCTCGCGCGCGCCGTCGCGCCCCGCGATCGTCCCGGCGGCGGCGCATAGCCCGGTGGCCGTCGAATCGAAACCGTTGGCCAGGGTGCAGCCGGCCGGGTCGATTCGTGACCGGCCGGTATGATCCGCGCCGGATCCCGAACTCTCGACCAACGGCCCGCTCCCCCCGCCCGACACGGTCGGGGCGATGAAGCTGTCGTTGCGCCGTGCTTCGTCGCTGGCACGCGCGAGCGGCGCCATTTGCCTGTTCAACTCGTCGAACTGCGCATCCCCCCTGTCGATGCGCTTGGAGACGCCATCGATCTGCTGCGTTTGAAATTGTGCCGTCGAGGACATCTCGTCCAGCCCCGATTCGAGCTTCCCGATGCGCGTCGAGCTCGAGGTGGAAAGTGACGCGATTACACCGCTGGCCGTACTCAGGCTACTGGAGAGCGAACCGATATCCCTGGACACTGGAACCAAGGCGGTCGACAAGCTGCTTCGAAGCCACGACATATTGGCGCTCAGCGTTTCGAGTCCGCTGGATAATGTCGTCTCTTCCGGCGGAACGACCCGCGCGCTTCGGCCTGAATCCAGTATCGGGTGGTTCCCCTTCAAGCTCGGGCCCGAATCCAGTATCGGGTGGTTCCCCTTCAAGCTCAAGCCCGAATCCAGTATCGGGTGGCCCCCCTTCAAGCCCGAGCCCGAATCCAGTATCGGGTGGCTCCCCTTCAAGCCCGAGCCCGAATCCAGTATCGGGTGGCCCCCCGTCAAGCTCGGGCCCGAATCCAGTATCGGGTGGCCCCCCTTCAAGCTCGGGCCCGAATCCAGTATCGGGTGGCCCCCCTTCAAGCTCGGGCCCGAATCCAGTATCGGGTGGCCCCCCTTCAAGCTCGGGCCCGAATCCAGTATCGGGTGGCCCCCCTCCAATTCCAGCGCATATTTACGAACGATGAGGTTGGTCCTGCAACTGCCAGCATCCATCGGCTTGCCAGCCGTGGGCGAGGTCTCAGCACATACTTGCTCGGTGTCATCGGATTCGGAAGCGCCGCGCGCCTGCTCGACACCCAACAACATGAAACCCGCCACCGCTGCCCCGAGGACACCGCGCTGGCGCGGCGAGGCCAGCCATCCCTGCATCCCATGCCCGGCACCGCGACGCCCGGCCCTATCGGCTTGCCTGCGAAACACCAAGGACCCAGGGGCTTGCCGCCCGGTTCCGAATTCATCGTTCATGTCGTCTCCCCGCCATCTCGTGTGGAAATACCGACGTCGTCGTGGCTGCCAAGGAGCACCGTCCTCCGTCCCATGCCTGGCGCGAACCTTTCGGGTCGATGCCGACATCGAAGCCATGTCCGATCGCGATTGCCATCGAAGTTAGCGCAGCTCCGCCAGGACGCGAATCGTCCATGCCCGATTTGCGATGTAGGAGGTCTCCTATGCGCGAGCCGCGGTTCTGCATCGGCAAGCGGGCTGCGGCCGTGTCAACGCGGATCGAGGCCCGCGTCTGCCGTGGTGGCCGTGATCGGAGCATGCGCTGTCGCCATGCCGCATCGCGAGGCGCAAACGGCAAGCGCGAACGAGGTGCGACCTGGCCCGGCACGCGCGGCCGCGATGGCCTCGCCGTGCCGCGGACCGCCTGCCCCCGCCTCCACCTCAAGCTCGGCCGACGTCGCCCCCTCGCCCCGCGTGACGCGCGATGGCGGCATCGACCATCGGCTCCAGCGCGGCCAGTTCAGCCGACAGCGTCTCGACCGGCATCTCGAGGCAGCGCCGGGACAGCGCCTGCAGGGCCTGCCCCAGAGGATCCTGGCTGAAGAACAGCAGCGAGCCGGCCATCTTGTGCAGGGCGCGCCGGAGCTGCTGCCGGTCGCCTGCCGCGAATGCGTCGCGCGCGGCAGTCCAGTCCCTCGGCAGGCCCTGCGCGAGCATCGCCGCGAGTTCGTTGTCGAGCCGCTCCTCGCGAGCCTCGGCCGGCGGCTCGGCCACCGGGAACACGAACGCGAGCGCATCGCGCAGGGCATCGAGCGACCAGGGCTTCATCAGGACATCGGCGAGCCGCTCGCCGGCCACGCCGAGCGTGCGCTCCCAACTCACGTCGGCGGTGGTCAGGATGATGGGGGTGTCGACGGCCGCGCGCGCCAGCGCCTCGATCAGGCGCGGCCCATCGAGACGCGGCATGTTCAGGTCGGTCAGGATCAGCGCGTGGCGGGCCGCGCCGGCGCATGCCAGCGCGGCCTCGCCGTCCGCCGCCTCGTACACCTGTTCGATGCCGAGCACGGCCAGTTGCCGGCGCAGCAGTTGCCGGCAGACCGCGTCGTCGTCGATCACCAGCACCCGCGCCTCGTGCAGATCCTCGCGTGCGAGCAGGCGCGGCACGTCGTCGGCGGCCGCCTGGCCGAATTCGCCCAGCAGCACCTGCCAGGCCGCGCGGATCGCATCCAGCGAATAGGACGACACCACATAGCGATCGCCGCGGCAGTCCGGCCGCAACGGTCCATCGTCGGCCACCACCAGGTCCACCGGCGCGGCATGCCGGATCGCCGCGAGTTCGCGCGCCATCAGCACGCGCAGGGCGAGCGGCTCGCGCGCCGCCGCGGCGGACAGCGCCGCCGCGGCGCCCACCTCGACCTGCCAGCCGGCCGCGCGCAGCACCTCGACCAGGTCGTTGGGGGCATCCTCGCGCTCCAGCAGGACGAACACCTTGCGCCCGTCCGAAACCGGCCAGTCATAGGCCCGCGCCGGCTGGCGCTCCCAGTCGATCGGCAGGCGCAGCGTGAAGGTGGTGCCGGCCCGCAACTCGCTGCGAACCTCGATGCGCCCGCCGAGCAGTTCGCAGATCTTCGCGCACAAGGCGAGGCCCAGGCCGGTGCCGCGCACCATCGCGTTGCGCGAGGACGGGCTCTGCACATAGGGGGCGAAGATGCGATCGAGATCCTCGGCGGGAATCCCCTCGCCCGTGTCGGCGACCTCGATCGTGAGGCACTCGCCGCCGTCCAGCCCGCCGCCGCGCCGGCACTGCACGCTGACGCGCCCGCGATGCGTGAACTTCAGCGCGTTGTGCAGCAGGTTGAGGATGACCTGGCGCAGCAGGTGCTCGTCGCCGATCGCCTGCGCGCCGAGATCGGCCACCGCGTAGTTGATGCGCACCGGATGCGCGCCCACCGACGGCCGCGCCGACAGCAGCACCTGCTCCACCAGGCCGCGCAGGCTGAAACTCGAGCGCTTCGGCCGGAACAGCTGCGCGTCGAGCTTGGAGAAATCCAGCGCGTTGTCGAGCAGGGCCATCAGGGAGGTGAAGCCGCGCGAGACGATGTCCACCCGCTTGCGCAGGTCCGGATCGTCGGCGTCGAGGGAGATCAACTCGAGATTGGACAGCGCGCCGTGCAGGGGCGTCCTGATCTCGTGGCTCATGATGGCGAGGAAATCGCCCTTGGCGCGATTGGCGGCCTCGGCGCTGAGCTTCGCGTCCTGCAGCAGGGCCTCGGTCTGATGGCGCGAGCTGACGTCGTAGATCGCCAGCAGCACGATCTCGGCATCGCCGTAGCGGGTCGCGCGCAGGGCGAACTCGTAGTGGCGCGGGCCGGCCTGGCCGTCGAGCTCGAGATCGACGGCCAGCCGCGGCTCGGCCTCGAAATCGTGCGCCGCGGCACGCTCGAACAGGCCGGCCAGCGCGGCCTGGTTGGCCTGCGCATCGAACAGTTCGCCGGCCAGGGTATTGCGGATCACGAAGCGGCGCGTGGCCGGATGGAAGGCCGCGAAGCCGATCCGCAGCGAATTGGCCATGGTCTGCTCGAAGGCCGCGCTGTCGCGCCCGCGACGCGCGCGGCGCTTGACCGGCGCGAGGATGCGCAGGTCGAACCACACGATCATCGCCCAGAGCGCGGCGAGCAGGCCCGCGAAGCCCGCTCCGAGGTCCAGCGCCGGGCGCCAGAGATCGCCGAACACCTGGCTTCGATCGACCCGCTTCACCCAGACCCAGTCCGCGGCCGGGCCCTGGCGCCGCAGGTAGAGCGCGAAATTCTTCCAGAGGATCGTGCGCCGGTCCCCGGCGGCCGGCCTCGGCCCGTCGCCCGCCAGCTCGTGCGACGCGGCGCCGACCCGGCCCCGGCTGAAATCGACGATGCCCTCGGGATGGACCAGAGCGGTCGATTCCAGGGTCCCGATCGACATCGCCTCCTTGACGAAGTCCTCGAGCACCGCCGGCCGGACCAGTACCGTGGGCGCGCCGTTCGGCAGCCGGAACGCCTTCACGTACTCGACCACGTGACCTTGCCGCCGCGCATCGAAGCGCGGCGCGAGCCAGACGCCATCGTCTCCGCTGCCGCCCCGCTCGCGCGCGGCGGCCAGCGCGGCGCGCGCGGCGCGGGTCTTCTGACCGATCACGGCGGCCGCATCGTACTGCACCGGCTGCCGTTCCTCGCGCATCACGGCGAGGTAGCGCCCCGCCATGTCGAAGATCATCGTGCCGTCGCGCAGGCAATTCGGACAACGATGGATCCAGTCGAGCGCGATCCGCGACAAGGGCGACGAGCAGGCCAGGTCGGACGGGTCGCCCACCGGCGCCGCCACGTAGAGGTTCATCGGGCAATCCGGAGCGAGGTAGCCGGCGCTCAGGTCGTAGGCGTGGCCGCCATGGAAGGCTTGGCGATGCCGGGTTTCGGCCGCCTGCAGCGCCGCGTAGAACTCGGCCGAGCGGTTGTAGACGCCGCCCATGCGATGGAAGATGTGGTTGACGGAATCCGCCTGGGCGTCGAACCCCGTCGCCTGCTGGGCCACGTATGCCTGCAGGCCGAACCGGGCTACCGCATAGGCCCCGCCCAGGATCGCGAGCGTCAGCAGGACACCGCCGGTATAGAGGATCAGCGAGGGAAAGTCCTCGGGATCGCGGGCATGCAGCCGGCCTATCGTGATACGGCCGAACCGCCTGATATGTCGCTTGATGACGCCGACCATGTTCGTCTTTCCATCCTGGATCCGTCGGACCGACACGCCGCCCGGGTGACGCCGCGCGTGGCCCCGCTCGCCACCTCGATGTGGGTCGGCGCGGCATGTCGTTCTGCAATCCGAACCGGTTTCCGCGCCGGCGCCGGGCGCGATTCATGGAACGCGTCCCCGAGCATCGCGGCGAGCGAGTCGCCGTGCAATCCCGGAGCATGACATGGATGGATCGCGGCGCAAATGCCCGCGGCCGGCGCCCGGGCGCGGGCCGATCGCCATGGTGGCCACCTCCTGCAGATCGTCCGGCGTTGCGGCGCAGCACCACCGGAATTGGCATCGCCTCGCCCCGGCCGCGCCAGTCGGCGCGTCCCGCCTCGCGACCGGCTCATGTGCATCGCAGCACGCCGGGCAGAAGGCCGGCCCGACGAAATGAAATCCGGGGATGGCGAATATAAAAATACACGCAACTCCACCAAACACCACACACCGAACATAATCGAAACGAGCTGATTTTCAAAATAGGAACAATCCTATAAATGAATCGCTTTTATCGATTAGGAATTCTTGCTACATTGCACTCGATTCCGGGGCCGCCCCGGCCCGCGAATCGCATCCACGCCGGCCAATCGGCGATGTTTCGATTGAAGTCCTATCGAAATCGACAGACCATGAAGAGTTATCAGGAATATCAGAAAAGCACGGCCTCGCTTCGACAGGAACTCGATAAAATCCGGCGCGAGCATGCCGAGCGCGTGCTGCAGGAATTACGCGAATGCATCATCGAATTCGGTTTCCGCCCGGAACAACTGATGCCGCCGCCCTGCCCCGCCAAGCGCCGGGCGAAGTACTACAATCCAGCCAGCGGCGCCACCTGGACCGGCCGGGGCCGCCCGCCCGACTGGATTCGCGACAAGGATTTTTCCCTGTACCTGCTGCCCGCCAACGCGGACGGCGCGACAGTTTCCGGTGCCGTCGCGCCCGAGCCGCTCGGACGATAGCGGCAGCTCCGGTCGGCCGGCGCGACTTGCCGGCACCGACCCGGAAACCGGCTCGGCAGGGCCTTCGATTCTCCATCGAGCCGCCCCATGCCGTGTTCCAGGTTTTCCATGCGCGGGGATGTCGTTCGGGCTCGGGCCAACCTCATCGCGAATCCTTCAACCAGCCGCGCGCCGTCGTCATGGCTGTCGACACGATACGCGCCACCACGAACCGCCATGACCATGGAAGCGCAGTCCCTTCGAAGTGAGATCAAGGTGATCGTGGCCGACGACCACCCGATCGTGGTCGCCGGCATCCTGAAGCTGCTGGAGGGAACGCCCGACATCGAGGTGGTCGAATCGGTCACCGACGTCGATGCGCTCGAGCAGGCGCTGGAATCGCGGGCTTGCGACATCCTGATCAGCGACTACGAGTTCGGCGATACGCGCGCGCACGACGGCATCCAGATGATCGAGCGCCTGCGGCACGACTTCCCGCACCTGAAGATCCTCATGCTGACCATGCACGACGACATCATCCTGGTGCGTCGCCTGATCTCGATGGGCGTGGCCGGTTTCCTCAGCAAGTCGACCCCGGCGCTCTCGAAGCTGCCCGAGATCCTGCGCGCCATCGAGCGCGGCGAGCAGTACCTCGACGCGGCCATCGCGCAGGCGCTGCGGCTGGCCGACATGCAGCTCGCCTCGGCCAGCGGCCGCCGTCGCATGGTGATGCTGAGCAAGCGCGAATACGAGGTGGTGCGCCTGTTCGCGCGCGGCATGCAGATCAGCGAGATCGCGCGACAGACCGGCCGCAGCGTGAAGACCATCAGCACCCAGAAGGGCTCGGCCATGAGGAAGATGGAAGTGGACAACGATGCCGACCTCATCATCCGCTTCCTCGATCTCGGCGAGCGCCTGCAACCCGCGCCCGAGGCCTGATCGCGGCCCAGGCGCCGCGAGGCGCGGCGCCGCCGCCTCAGGGATGCCCGAGCCGCCGCGCGATCTCCGGCATGCGCTGGGTCGCGCGCTCGTGCAGTTGCTGATACAGGCTGTTGCCGTGGGCGTCGATCGCGACCGTGGCCGGCCCGAGCTGCTCCACCTCCAGCGTCAGCAAGCGGAACTGCGAGATGTACTCGGTCCAGTGCTGCGCCACCACGCGGCGCAGCGAGCGCGACAGCAGGTTCAGCCCGCCGCCCGGAAACGACAGGTAGGCGCAGCCGCATTCGCGCAGCGCCGCCGCGCTGGCCGCGTCGAGCCCGCCCTTGCCGCCCACCAGCCGCAGGCCGAGCCCGCGGATCAGGCTCGGCATCCAGGCGTCGTAGCGCGTGCTGGTGCTCGGGTTCAGGTAGAGCGCCTCGGGGCCGTCCGGCGTCTCGTTCACATAGGTGCTCAGGTGGAAGAAGGCCCCGCCGCTCAGGTTGACCGGCAGCTCGGCGCCGCGCTCGATCGCCTCGGCCAGCCGCTTGTGGGTCGGCAGGCCGATGCTGACCGTGATCTCGCCGGACAGCCGCACCATGTCGCCGAGTTGCAGCGCCAGCACCGGCTCGGCCGCCAGCGGCAGCTTCAGTTCATGCAGGCGGCTCATCACGCGCCCTCCAGGAATTCGACGCGGCCGTCGCCGTGAATCCGCGCGGCCGTGCGTCGGTTGATCCAGCAGTTGAAGCAGACCGCCACCGGCACGAAGCCGTGGCTGGCGGCGTAGTCGATATGCACCGCCATCGCCGTGGTGTCGCCGCCGGTGCCCATCGGCCCGAAGCCCATCGCGTTGACCGCGTCGAGCAGGCGCCGCTCCATCGCGGCCAGCATCGGCTCCGGATTGGCGTGCCCGAACGGCCGCATCATCTGCTCCTTGGCCAGGCGCGCCGCGTAGTCGAAGGTGCCGCCGATGCCGACCCCGATCACCAGCGGCAGGCAGGGCTGCGAGCCCGCGCGCAGCATGGTGTCGAGCACGAAGCGCTCGATCTGCGCGTGGCTCGGGTAGACGAAGGCCTCGATCGCCTCCCAGCGGCCGGTGCCCATCGCCTTGGGCGAGCAGACGATGTCGACGTGCTCGGCATCGTCGATCACGTCGAAGCTGACGATCGGCATGTCCTTGCCGGCATGGCCGCGCTCGTGCGTGAGCGGGTTGGTCACCATCTTCAGGATCGGCGGCGAGATCGAGGCCGCCAGGTCGGCGAAGCCGTCGCGGATCGCGGCGCGCACCGGGCCGTCGAAACGCACGCGCGTGCCGATCTTCACGCTGTAGGTGGGAATCCCCACGTCGCTGCACACCAGCGAGTCGTCGCGG
Source organism: Burkholderia sp. Ax-1720 (assembly GCF_011753035.1). Lineage (NCBI taxonomy): Bacteria > Pseudomonadati > Pseudomonadota > Betaproteobacteria > Burkholderiales > Burkholderiaceae > Burkholderia > Burkholderia sp. Ax-1720. The sequence goes on from NZ_VWWK01000089.1 coordinate 9,862, forward strand.
CGCGCGCCGTCGGCGCTCTCCACCAGGATTCGCAGCGTGGCGCGGCCGGTCGGGCTGGTCTCGCGTTCGGCCGCGTCGGCCAGGAAGGCGCGCGTATCGTCGGGGATCGTCTTCAGCGAGCGTTCGTAGAGTTGCGCGGTGACCCGCCTGAGGGTCGCGCTGTCGATCGCCATGATCATGGTTCCTTCTTCGGGAGGACGCGCGCGCCGGATTCGACGCGCGCGTCGCGGCGGAGGATTCCGCCAGGAGAAAAACAGGCATAAAGTGCTCGACGCACACCGCCGCGCGGCGACAATGCGCGAACCCTCACGCCATGGATGCTTTCAAGATGCCTGCCACCCGCTCCGCCAGCCCTTCGCGCCGCATCGCCATCGTCGGTGCCGGCGCGATCGGCGGCCACTTCGCCGCCCGCCTCGCGCTCGCCGGCCATCGCGTCTCGCTGCTGGCGCGCGGCGCCACGCTCGAGGCGCTGCGCCGCGACGGCCTGCGCTACCAGAGCCCCGATGCGCCCGAGCAGCGGGTGCGGGTCGAGGCCCACGCCCGCGCCGAGGACATCGGCCCGCAGGAGCTGGTGGTGATCGCGCTGAAATCGCAGTCGCTGCCGGGCCTGGCCGCCTCGCTCGCGCCGCTGCTCGATGCGCAAAGCGTGGTGCTGCCGGTCGGCAACGGCCTGCCCTGGTGGTTCTGCCTGGTGCCGGGCCAGCCGCTCGAAGGGCTGCGCCTGCAAAGCGTCGATCCCGACGGCGGCGTCGAGCGCGCGCTGCCCTTCGCCCAGGTGCTCGGCGGCAGCGTGATGGCCTCCTGCAGCTGCCCCGCGCCCGGCGTGGTGCGCCATCACAGCGGCAATCGCATCACCATCGGCGAGCCGGCCGGCGGCATCAGCGAGCGCAGCGCCCAGTGGGCCGGCGTGCTCGACGCGGCGGGCCTGCCGACCATCGCCAGCGAGGACATCCGCCGCGACCTGTGGGTCAAGCTGCTCGGCAACGCCTGCGCCAACCCGCTGAGCGTGCTGACTCAGGCCAGCACCGACCGCCTGCTCGACGATGCGCACACGCGCGCCGCCTACGCACAACTGATGAGCGAGTGCCTGGCGATCGGCAAGGCCGCGGGCCTCGCGATCGAGATCGACATCGCCACGCGCATGGCCCAGTCGCGCGCGCTCGGTACGGTCAAGACCTCGATGCTGCAGGACCTCGAAGCCGGGCGAGCGCTCGAACTCGACGCGATCCTTGGCGCCCCGCTCGAATGCGCGGCGCGGCTCGGCGTGGAGGCGCCGCTGATGCGCACGGTGCTGGCGCTGGCCCGGCTGCGCGCCACGCCGGCGGGCTGAGGCGGGGGACGGTTCGCCGATCGGCTCGCGCGCGGCTGGAGCGGCCGAGCCGTGGCCCCGCACGCGAGCCGATTCTCCACCGCATCCGGAATCGGCCCGGCAGCCAGCGGCATTGCTCGCCATGTACCGAAGCATGCGACGCGGCTTCGAACGAAGCGGCATGCCGCGCCGCCGCCGCGCATCGCGGCCGATCTCAGCCGCGCGCATAATCCGCGGCGTTCGCCACCCAGCCCTTGCCGATGAAGTCCTCGCGCGGCGGCGAGAACACGTCGATCAGCAGGTGCCGGCCGCTGCCCACGCCCTCGGTGGTATGGATCAGCTGCACGGGGATCGCGATCATCGAGGCCGGCCCCGCCGCGAGGTGCTCGTCCTCGCGCCAGGCGTTCGCGTCGGGGCCCCATTGCACGCGCAGGTGATGGATGAAGTCGCCTTCGATCGCCAGCGAGCCCTGCTCGAAATTCGCGTGGCTGTGCGGGCTCAGCTTCGAGCGATCGCGCGCGTCCTGGTACTCGACCCAGTTGATGCTGAGCGTGTCGGTCTGCAGCATCTTCAGGCGCGGCTTGTCGGCCGGCGGCGTGATCGCGTCGATGCCGATCACCTGCAGCTCGCCCGCTCCGCGCGTGCGCCGGTAGCCGCTGTCGCTGCCGACGATGCGCGCGTCGGGCACCGCGTAATCGGCCGCGTTGCAGGCCGCCTCGGCCGGCAGGTCGGGCCGCGACGAGGCGATCAGCACCGCGCGTGAGCCCGGCGCCGGGCTCACGCGCGCGCGGCCGGCCGGCAGCACGCAGACGCTGCGGCCCGGCACGCGCTGCGTCGGCCCGTCGCCGACGGCGATCTCGGCGCCGTCCTCGGGCAGCAGCACCAGCATCTCGTGCGCGCTCGTCGCCTCGAACTCGCGCGTCTCGCCTTCCAGCCACTGCACGTAGAAGTTCTGGCCGCGCGCCACCGCGCCCGGCGCCAGGTCGTGCACCGCCGCGCGGCGCACGCCGGTTTCCGTGTTTGTCGTCATGTCGATTCCTCGGTGAATCCTGTGTAAGGGGGAAGGTCCTGCTCAGCCGTTGCGCGGGCTCGGCCGGCCCAGCTCGTCGAGCTTGCCGACGGTGGCGTAGCGGTTGCCGTCCAGGCGCGTGAGCGGCTCGGCCAGCACCGTGTCGAAGCGGCCGTCTTCGGTCACGAAGCGCTCGTCCAGATGGACGCCGACGATGCGCCCGAACACCACCCGGCTGAAGGTCTCGCCGGGCCCGGTGGGCTCGATGTCGACGATGCGCAGCAGCCGGCATTCCATGCTGGCCGGCGAGGCCGCCACGCGCGGCGGCTTCACCATTACGCTGGGCGCCTTCTCGAGGCCGGCCAGCTCGAACTCGTCCACGCCATAGGGCGCGTTCATCGAGCTGGTGTTCATCGGCTCGCGCAGCGCCCAGGTGACGAGGTTGGTGACGAATTCGCCGGTCTCGCGGATGTTGGTGACGGTGTCCTTCTCGTGCCGGTCGGCCGGCGCGTTGCAGGAGAACATCACCACCGGCGGCGCGGTCGAGACCAGGTTGAAATGCGAGAACGGCGCGAGGTTCACCTCGCCGCGCGCGTTGACGGTGCTGATCCAGCCGATCGGGCGCGGCGCCACGATCGCGTTGAACAGCGTGCGCTTGAAGCCGGGCGTGTTCGCCGGGTCGAGAAACATGGGGCTCTCCTGGTCCTGGGTTCCTGAATCCTGAAACCGGCCGCGTCAGGCGCGGGCCCCGCCCTTCACGAACACCGCGCGACCGGTGGCATACAGCACCGCGTGGCGTTCCTCGGGCGTGAGCCGCGCGCAGGCCGCGAGCATGCGCTGCACCATGTCGGCATAGGTGCCCGAGGAGGTACCGATGTCCGAGCCCCACATGATGCGATCGGCGCCGAACATGTCGACTGCCGCGCGCAGCGCCTGGTCGGCCGGCGTGCCGGTCTCGCGATAGATGTCGAGGTTGATCGAGGTGAACTTGAAGAACAGGTTCGGCTCGGCCGCGAGCGGCGCGAAGCGTTCGTCGAAGCCGAAGTTGTCGTCCTCGGCCTCGGGCTCGAGCATGTGGTCGAGCACCACGCGCAGCGTCGGGAAACGCCGCGCCAGCGCGATGATGGCCGGCACCGAGGGCCCGCCGCCGCCGCGCGCCAGCACCTCGATGTCCATCACGATGCCGTGCTCGTTGGCCACCGCCCAGGTCTCGAGCGCGCGCGGCGACGCCAGCCAGGGCATCGAGCCGTCGGCCTCGCGGCCGCCGAACAGGCGCACGCCGGCCAGGCCGTGGCGCTCGATGTAGCCGCGCACCTGCGCCGGCGTTTCCGGCGCCTCGGCGTCGAGGATCACCACCGCCGAGAAGCGATCGGGATGGGCATCCGAGGAATCGAGGATGTAGCTGTTGTCGTAGCGGTAGATCATGCGCTTTTGCACTGCCACCGCCTCGACCACGCCGGCCTGATCCATCCACGGCAGCATGCGCGACACGTCCGGCACCTCGTTGATCGGATTCGGGCCGTGCGCGCCGCCCGGCAGGCCGATCACACCCGGCAGGCGCGGCGGCGCGTTGGGCGAGCGCTGCATCGGATTGCGCGGGTAGCGGGTGGTGTCGTCGGCCACCAGGTGCGCGTGCGAATCGAACAGCGCGAGGGCGGGTGCTTGAGGCGTGGCAGGCATGTCGTCTCCAGTGAAGGGAAGCTCGGGTTCAGAACAGGTGGCGGATGCCGACCGTGAAGCCGGACTGGGCATCGCTGGCCGATGGGGTGGCGAAGGTCAGCGCGGCCACCGCGGCGTGGCCGGTGGAATCGATGCCGGCGGCCTTCTCGTGCAGCAGCACGCAATAGAGGTCGGTGCGCTTGGACAGCGAATAGTCGGCGCCGAGGTTCCATTGCTGGTAGCTCGCGCCGCTCTGGCCGGCGAAGGAACTCACGCGCGTGTAGGCGTAGGCGATGCCGAACTGCAGGGCCGGCGTGAGGCGGTACTTGAGGTTGGCCTCGGCGGTGTTGAAGGTCGCCGTCTTGCCGCGCTCGGCCGCGGGCAGGCTCGCGCCCGTCACGGGCGTGGCGCCCAGGTCGGCGAAGCTGGTGCGCGTGTAGATCGCGCCCAGCGTGAAGTGGCCGAGCTCGTACGAGGTGCCGGCGCCGAACTCGCGCTGCGAGCCGGCCGTGGCATAACCGCTGAAGATCGGGCTGGTGAAGTTGTTGCCGGTCGCGCTGCTGGTGGCGTTGTTGCCGAACAGCGCGAAGTTCGGATTCTTCACGTACAGATAGGCCGCCGCGAACTTGAAGGGGCCCTGCTGGTAGTCGGCGCCGGCCGAGATCATCTCGTTGCGCGTGACCTGCCCCGCCACGCCGCCCAGGCTGTAGGTCGCCCCCAGTTGCAGGCCGCGATAGCGCGGGCTCACGTACTTGATCGCGTTGTTGGCGCGCTCGGTGCCGTCCACGTCGTCCAGGCCCGCCGGGTGATAACCCCAGCCGGCGCCGCGCGCGGCCCAGTCGGTGCCCGAGGCGAACTGGCCGAGATAGCTCGACAGCGTCAGGTACTGGCGCCCCAGCGTGACGGTGCCGTAAGGCGTGCCAAGCCCGACGAAAGCCTGCCGGCCGAACATCAGCCCGGCCTGCAGCGCGCCGGTGGTGGTGGTGAAGCCGTTCTCCAGGGTGAACACGGCGCGATAGCCGCCGCCCAGTTCCTCGTTGCCGGTGATGCCGAAGCGCGAGGCGCTCTCGTTGCCGCCCGCGATGGCGTGCTGCGGCGCGCCGCCGGCATTGCTGTTGTAGCGATAACCGGCATCGACGATGCCGTACAGGGTCACGCTGCCCTGGGCCTGCGCGGCACAGGCAAAGCCGCAGGCGGCGGCGCCGATCAGCGCCAGCGATGTCTTCATGGTGTCTCCTCCCGATGTCGTGGCTCCGCTTGCCGCGGATGCCGGATGCGTCGCTGCCGGAGCGCGCTGCGGCGCCCTCGTTTCGACGCCCCGTATGGTTCCACGCAGGCCGTGTCGCTCCAAGCGCGTTTCCATGACTTTTCGCAGAGCGAAATGTCGGGTCCGCGCCAGCGCCGCCACCAATAGGGATCGATCGCCATGATTCCGCACCGCGAAATCTTGCCGAATCGCGCTGGAGAGGGCCATCGGTGCAGCGTAGTATTGCCCGCCGTGGACCGATCGAGTACCGGCCCGCACGAGACAGGCACACAAACCGGCGCACCGCGCGACTGTAAGGCGGCAGACAGCCGGTCCGACACGATGGAGTGGGAGGAGACATGGAGATTTCCCTGGCCGCGGCGGCCCAGCCCGATACCGCGCACGACGAGCGCCTGATCCGGCGCGTCTGGTGGCGCATCATGCCGCTGATCATGGTGACCTACCTGGTATCGGTCATCGACAAGATGAACGTCAGCTTCGCCAAGCTGCAGATGGTCCACCAGATCGGCCTGACCGAGACCGCCTACGGGCTGGCCTCCTCGCTGTTCTTCATCGGCTACCTGATCTTCGAGATCCCCAGCGCGCTCGGCGTGCATCGCTTCGGCGCGCCGAAGTGGATCTTCCGCATCATGCTGAGCTGGGGCATCGCCACCGTGCTGCTGGCCTATACCGCCTCGGGTTCGATGTTCGCGGCGCTGCGCTTCCTGGTGGGCAGCGCCGAGGCGGGGCTCTATCCGGGCGTGGTGTATTACCTGACGGTCTGGCTGCCGCGCCGCTACCAGGTGCGCGCGGTGGCCCTGCTCACGCTGGGCAGCGCGCTGGGCAACATGCTCGGCTCGGCCTTCGGCGGCATGCTGCTGTCGCTCGATGGCACGCTGGGCCATGCCGGCTGGCAATGGGTGTTCATCGTGACCGGCGCCTTCGCCCTGCTGCTCTCGCCGATCGTGCTGCTGCGCCTGCCCGCCAGCATCGAGACGGCGGGCTTCCTCGACGCGGCCGAGCGCCAGCGACTGGCGCGCATGGTGGCCCAGGAGGCGCCCTCCACCAACCACGAGGGCAATGTCTGGGCGGTGCTGCGCGACCGCGTGGTGATGCTGTTCGCGCTGGGCTACACGCTGCTGCTGACCTCGCTGTACGGGATCATTTACTGGCTGCCGACGGTGATCAAGGGCTTCGGCGTGTCGAGCTCGTTCAACGGCCTGCTGACCATGATCCCCTGGGCGCTCACGGCGATCCTGCTGCTCACCGTGCCGCGCCTGCTCAAGCGCGAGGGCCAGGTGCGGGTGGCGGCCGCCGCGATCGGCACCATCGGCTGCCTGGCCTTCGTGGTCAGCCTGCTGGTGAGCGACCCGGCCTGGCGCTACGTCGCGCTGGTGTTCGGCACGCCCTGCACCTCGCTGCTGCTGCCCTGCTTCTGGTCGCTGCCCTCGAAGTACTTCAGCGGCCGGCGCGCCGCGGCGAGCCTGGCCGCGATCAGCAGCATCGGCAACTTCGGCGGCTTCCTCGCGCAGAACGCGATGCCCTGGATCGGCAAGGCGCTCGGCCATGCCAGCTACGCGATGCTGCTGCCCGCGCTGTGCCTGCTGCTGCTCGGCGCCACCGCGTTCGCGATGGAGCGCGCCAGCCGCCGCGCCGCATCCGTCACCGCCGCGCGCTGAACCGGCGCGCCTGCCCTTTCGACCTCAACGATTCCACGCCCATGCAAGCCAGCCTCCCGCGCCAGATCGGCACCTTCGTCAAGACCGGCGCGCCGCAGATCATCGAGATCCTCGGCGGCGCCGGCCTCCACTTCGCCGTGATCGACGCCGAGCACGCGCCCTTCGATCGCGCCACGCTCGACATCATGGTGATCGCCGCGCGCTCGGTGGCGCTGCCGCTGTTCGTCAGGATTGCCGACATGCAGCCGGCCACCGTGCAGTCCGTGCTCGATCTCGGCGTGTCGGGCCTGCTGGTGCCGCACGTCGATTCGGCCGAGGACGCGCGGCGCCTGGTGGCGCGCACGCGCTTCCTCGACGGCGAGCGCGGTTATTCGAGTTCGCCGCGCTTCGCCGGCTACGGCGCGATGGGCATGAAGCGCGCGGTCGAGGCCGGCAACGGCACCACGGTGATCTGCCAGATCGAGAGCCGCGCCGGCTGCGCGGCGGCCGCCGAGATCGCCGCGGTGGACGGCGTGGCGGGGCTGTTCGTCGGCCGCGCCGATCTCGCGCTGTCCTTCGGGCTCGCCGATGCGCGCGCGCCCGAGGTGATGCAGGCCACCGTCGAGGTGCTCGACATCGCGCGCCGCGCCGGCAAGATCGGCGGCGTCGCGATCGGCGAGAGCCAGGAATGCGGCGAGTTCGAGCCGATGGGCGCGAGCTGGTTCGTGGTCGGCTCGGACCAGGCGCTGCTGCGTCGCGGCGCGCTCGCGATGATGGCCTGACACGGCAGCCGCCTGCCGGGACGCCGCCGGCCGGCAAAGCTGGGATAATCCGCCTGGATCAAACGTGATCGCGCCGGCTCTCGCCGAGCGCCGATACGAACCAGAGACAAGATCGGAGACAGACCGGAACCCCAAGATGGCGGAACGCGATTCGTCGATCCGCGCGGTCGAGCGGGCCATTGCCCTGCTGCGCGCGCTCAACCAGATGCCGGTCTCGACGCTCGACGGCCTGCATCAGTCCACCACCCTGCCCAAGCCGACCCTGGTGCGGCTGCTGCGCACCTTCGAGGAACTGGGCCTGGTCGCGCGCGGCGCGCGCCCCGGCGAATATCGCCTGCTCGACGGCGTCAACGCGCTGAACTCGGGTTATCACCACGTGCCGCGCGTGGTCGAGATCGCCGGGCCGCTGGTGCGCGCGCTGACCGAGGAAATCAAATGGCCGATCGCCGTCGGCATGCTCGACGTCGATGCGCTGGTGGTGCGCCACAGCACCATTCCCTATTCGCCGCTCTCGCTGCTGCACTCCTCGATCAACATGCGCCTGAGCCTGGTCTCGCGCGCGCTCGGGCGCGCCTACCTGGCGTTCTGCTCGCCGGAGGAACAGGAGATGCTGCTGGAGATCGTGCGCCAGAGCCATCATCCCGAGGATCGCCTCGCCCACGATCGCGAGGCCGTGCAGGCGATGCTGGAGCAAACGCGCCAGCGCGGCTACGGCCTGCGCGACGCCACCGTGCGGCCCGTGTCGGGCACGCTCGCGGTGCCGGTGATCGCGAAGGATTTCGTGGTGGCCTCGATCGGGCTGACCTGGTTCTCGTCCGCGCTGACGGTCGACAAGGTGGTCGAGCGTTATCTGCATCGCCTGCAGGACGTCTCGCGGCGGATCTCCGAGCAGTTGTAGCGCGCCCGAGCCGGCACGCGCGTCGCGGCGGCGCCGCCCTCGTCCGCGCTCGCGCATCCATCGCCGCTATAACGACAGGGGCCGCTCGCCTTTCGGCGCAATTCGCACAATTCGCACTCGCGACTATTTCATTGTTTGGCAAACCCGGCATCTAAATTCGAGTCTTCACGCTTTTTCCCGCGATGGGCCGCGCGTAGATTGCAAGGCACTCCGGCGCGTCGCCGTCCTGGCGACGACCGGTCCACACTAGGTGAGGAACAGCATGGCCAAGCTCGAAGGAAAGGTCGCACTCGTCACGGGTGCCTCGAAGGGAATCGGCGCGGCAATCGCCAAGGCGCTCGCCGCCGAGGGCGCATCCGTGGTGGTCGGTTACGCCAGCAGCAAGTCGGGCGCGGAAAGCGTGGCCGCCGAGATCCGCGACGCCGGCGGGCGGGCGGTGGCGGTGGGCGGCGACGTGTCGAAGGCGGCCGATGCCGCGAAGCTGGTGCAGGCCGCGATCGACGAATTCGGCGCGCTGCATACCGTCGTCAACAACTCGGGCGTGTATGCCTTCGCGGCGCTGGAAGACATCACCGAGGACGAGTTCCATCGTCAGTTCAATACCAACGTGCTGGGCTTGCTGCTGGTCACGCAGGCCGCCTCGAAGCACCTTGGCGAAGGCGCGAGCGTGATCAACATCAGCTCGGCGGCGACGCGGATCACCCCCGCCACCACCGCCGTCTATACCGGCACCAAGGGCGCGGTGGATGCGATCACCAACGTGCTGGCGCTGGAGCTCGCGCCGCGCAAGATCCGCGTCAACGCGATCAACCCCGGTTATGTCGAGACGGAAGGCACGCACGCGGCCGGCATCGCGGGCTCCGAGATGGAAGCGCAGTTCGTGGCGCAAACGCCGCTGGGCCGCGCCGGCCAGCCTGACGATATCGCCGGCGTCGCCGTGTTCCTGGCCTCGGACGACGCGCGCTGGATCAGCGGCGAGCATCTGCTAGCGGCCGGCGGCCTGCGCTGAGATCGGCCGGCGCGCCTCGGGCCCTGGACGGCAGGCCCGAGGCGCGCCGGATCGGACTCCATCGACGCATCACAAGGCCGGGGCAAGCCCCCGGCGGTACCGGTCGCGCGCTGCTCGCCGCGACCGGTACCAGGCGGGCTACCGGCTCGCCTGGTCTTCCAGGCCGTCATTCGCGGCGATTCCCGCATTTCATCTCTCCCACGCGACGCGTCGCATCCTTTCAAGCGGCTTTCTCGCTCGTCCCCGCCTAGCTCGTTCCTGGCACACGCCGCGCCGCCGCGAGCCTGCGCGCCATCGTCCCATCCGCCGCGCGCCCGACGCGCCGCGCCTCGCCGTCCCGACTTCCCCCAATCAAGTTTTCGCGCGCCGCGCCGTAGACGCTATGAGCGGGTGCCGTCGCCCGCCCTCGATTCCCCGTACCCGATTACCGCAACCGCCTCCCGATTCGCGCAGCCCGCCCTCTCCTCCCAAGGCCATGATGTCCTCACTCCGAAGCCGCATCCTGATCATCTCCTCCGCCACCGTGATCGGCGCGCTCGCGCTGTCGGGCGCCGCCGCCTACTTCACGGTGCGCGCCAACACGATGGAAACCATCGCGCAGAACCTGGACGCGATCGCCGGCGCCAACACGCTGGCGATCGACAAGTGGGTGGAGGCCAAGGCGCAGGCGGTCAAGGCTTCGGCCGACGACGTCGAGCACGGCGATCCGCAAGGTTTCGTCAAGCACATGGGCCGCGCCAGCGGCTTCCCGATCACCACGGTCGGCTGGAGCGACAAGAGCTTTTTCTCGACCACCAGCACCGCGCCGGGCTACGACCCGACCGCCCGCCCCTGGTACAAGGCCGCGCTGGCCGCGGGCGCGCTGGTGGTCACCAAGCCCTATGGCGACTCCTCGACGGGCGCGCCCTACGTGTCGTTCTCCGCGCCGATGATGCGCAACGGCTCGGCCGACGGCGCGGTGAGCGGCGCGGTGCCGCTCGAGGGCGTGCGCGAGGTGGTGTCCACCGTGCATCCGACGCCCGCCAGCCTGGCCTTCGTGGTGACGCGCGACGGCCAGGTCATCGCGCACCCGGACGCCAAGCTCGCGCTCAAGCCCGCCACCGATATCGCCGAGGCGCTCACGCCCGCAGCGCTCACCTCGCTGGCCCAGGCCGGCGCGCCGATGGAGATCGCGCTGGGCGGCGTGGCGAAGCTGCTCAAGGCCCAGCCGGTGGCCGGCACCGACTGGTACCTGGTGATCGCGCTCGACAAGGCCGAGGCCACCGCGGGACTGAGCCGGGTGCTGCGCACGCTCGGCGTGGCGATGCTGCTGCTGACGCTGGCCGCGGTCGGCCTCGCGGCCTTCTTCACCTCGAACTCGTTCCGCAGCCTGTCGCGGGTGCGCGACGCGATGGACACCATCGGCTCGGGCGGCGGCGACCTCACGCATCGCCTGCCGGTGGCCGGCCGCGATGAGGTGGCGCAGATCTCCGCTTCCTTCAATGCCTTCGTCGACAAGATCAGCGCGGTGCTGCACGACGTGAAGTCCGGCGTGGACAGCATGAAGCTGGCCACCGGCGAAATCGAAATGGGCAATCGCGACCTGTCGCAGCGCACCGAGACTTCGGCCAGCAACCTGCAGCACACCTCGGCCGCGCTCACCGAACTGACCGCGAGCGTGAAGCAGTCGGCGGAATCGGCGATGGAGGCCTCGCGGCTCGCGACCTCGGCCAGCGAGGCGGCGGCGCGCGGCGGCGAGGTGGTGACCAGCGCGGTCAGCACGATGGACGAGATCGCCCGCGCCTCGGCGCGCATCACCGAGATCATCGGCGTGATCGACGGCATCGCCTTCCAGACCAATATCCTCGCGCTGAACGCGGCGGTGGAAGCCGCGCGCGCCGGTGAGCACGGCCGCGGCTTCGCGGTGGTGGCCGGCGAGGTGCGCACGCTCGCCCAGCGCTGCGCGACGGCCGCGCGCGAGATCAAGGACCTGATCCAGTCCTCGGAAGCCAGCGTCGATACCGGCGCGCAACGCGTGCAGGCGGCCGGCGCGGCGATGCGCGAGATCGTCGAGGGCATCGAGCGCGTCAATCGCGTGATCGGCGAGATCGACGGCGCGATGAACGAGCAGAGCACCGGCATCAGCCAGATCGATCGCAGCGTCGCCGAGATGGACCAGGCCACGCAGCAGAACGCGGCGCTGGTCGAGCAGTCGACCGCCGCCTCGGCGACGCTCAACGAACAGGCGCATGGCCTGTCGGGGATCGTGGGGCTGTTCCGGTTGCGGCAAGCGGCGGCGACGAGCTGAGCGAGGCGCGCAGGAGCGCCCCGCAAACCCGCCTCAGGACCCGCTGCCCGGCGCCTTGGGCAGCGCATCCGCGGCCGTCATACGCGTGTAGTCCGCATCGGGGCCGGACGGCGGCCTCAGCTTGTCGGCGGCCGCCCACTGCGTGGGCGTGGCGGACAGCTGGTAGCGCAGGGTCGCGCCCTTGTCGATGGCGCCCAGCGGCAGCCAGGAACCGGCATAGTCGGCGCCGTCGAGCTTCAGCGACCGGATATACGCGAACGCGGGGCGCCCCGAATCATCCATGGCGACCTGCCTGTCGCTCTCGATCCGCAACTTCCTGCCCTTGCCGAACCAGACGGTGATCCCGCTGAACTGCGGCGTGGACAGGGCCAGGCCGGCCTCGGACGGAATCACCGGGAACATGCCGAGCGCCGCCCACACGTACCAGCTCGACATCGCACCCATGTCGTCGTTGCCCGGCAGCCCATTGCGCTTGGTGGTGAAGGCCTTGGACATGATGATCGGGATGACGTACTGCGCCCCGCTCGGTTGCCCGGCCCAGTTGTAGGCCCACGGCGACTGGAACGCGGGCTCGTTGCCGATGTACAGGGTGTGGGACGACTCGTTGCCGTTGAGCGCCTTGGAACCGGGCGAGCTGGAAAAAGGCGCCGTGATCGAAAACAGCGCGTCCAAGCGCGAAACAGCCGCCTGCTTGCCGCCGATCGCATCGATCAGCGCCGACCAGTCCTGCGCGAAGCTCCAGAAGTAGTTCTCCTCGGTGGATTCGTGGAAACCGCCCCGCGTGAGCGTGCCCAGCGTGCCGGGCACCGCGCCGTCGGGCGGCGCATTGCGCGCGGCGATCGTCTTGCTCGTCTCGTCGAAGATGTTGCGCCACCACGAGGCGCGCGCATAGAGCGTGCGGATCTGCTCCGGCGTGACACCGCTCCCCGCGGCGCTCAGCACGCTGGCGGGCAGCGCCTGCAGGAAGGCAGCGGCGGAACGGTCGCTCAGCACGCGTTCGATGGTCGTGGACGACGAGTGCTCGTCCTTGCTCTGCGGAACGTAGCGCAAGTGGATGAAATCAGACAGATAAGTGTCGCTGGGGCGATCGTTGCATGCGCTGGCCGTGTCGAACACGGATTGCTTCGTCAGGCGCGCCGCCGAGACCAGGTCGAAATCGGTCGCGCCGAACTTGTATGCGGCCGCCATCACGTTCAATGCATTGTCGCCCCTCATCGGCGTCGAGTCGTCGCTGCCGTCGACCCAATGCGGGAAGGCGCCGCACTGCAAACCGTCGGTCACCAGCGACTGCATCATGTCGCTCGACTCCTTCGGCGCCAGCATCGCCAACAACTGCACCTGCGACCGATAGGTGTCCCACATCGAGAACCCCGTGTAGTGATTGCCGCCGCCGCCCTGCGACCCGTCGTGGCGGCGGAAGGCATAGTCGGCGAGTCTCGCCGTGGCCCGCTGCGGCACGAGGCCAGTCTGGTCGACCTGCTTCGGGTATCGGCCATCCGCGCCTTTCGGCTGACGCATGCTGCGGAATTCGCCGTTCGTGTCGCTGTAGAGCGTCGGTGCACCGAACACACGGTAGAGCGCCGTGTAGAACTTGGTCAGGTTCGCCCGTTGTTGCGGATCCAGCTCCGACGGATTCGCGGCCTGGTCGATCTGGATCGTGTTGAGACGGTCGTTCCAGAGAGCCGAGGCATTCGCGCGAGCGTCGTCGAAGCTCGGCTTTTCCCCCTCCCCAAGCAGGTTGCGTCGTGCGTTCTCGATGCTGACCGAGGAGACCGCCACCTTCATGGTCACCGTCCTGTCGGTATCGCTCAGGTCGAATTGCAGGGTCGCGGCTCCCTTGACGACGGTGTTGACCGACGAGGTATCCGCCTGCTTGCGCAAGGGCTTGTCGAAGCTCGCGTAGAAATACACGGGCGCGTTCCAGGGCGTGCCGTAAGGCGTGCAGAAGGCCGGCGCCACCGCCTGCCCGCTGATCGATCTGCCGTCACTGCCAAGCGTCAATGTCACGCGATCGGGGGTAATCCTGGTGGCCGAGGCGTTGCTGCCGGCATTCAGCCGGGCATCGATCGAGAAGAATCCGCGGTCCTTGTTCGCATAGGTGATGCGCGCCATGCCGACGCGCGCCGTCGCCGTCAACTCCGTGACGATGCCGTTCCCGAGGCGGACCTTGTAGTAGCCGGGTTCCGCCGCCTCGTCCGAATAGTCGTACTCGGTACCCGCCGGCCGGCCGGTCGGCGCGATCGCCTTGGCCGTATCGCTCGGCAGCATCGCCACGGTACCCTGCCCCGGGCATCCGACGCCGCTCAGGTGCGTCACGCTGAAGAAGTGGATGGTACCGTTCGCCCCCCATCTGGACGACAGGTAACCGCCCGATCCGTTGAAGTCGCTACGCGGTGTGTTCGGCCCGAAATTCACCATGCCGAACGGCACCGTCGCGCCCGGACTGACGTTGCCGGCATGGCGTGAGTCCGGATTCATCCCGGTACCGATGAACGGATCGACGAACTGCGTCAGCATCATGTCCTGACGACGCGGCGATGGTGGTGCCGATTCGCTCCGGGCTTCGGTGGGTGCTTGCGGCCGCGGCGCAACGCCGGTGGCGACGGGGGTTTTCGCGGGCGAAACCAGGCTGGCGCTGTCCGTCCCGTCTCCGCCACATGCGCCCAGCGTCGCGCAGATCAGCACCACGGTAATCACAAGTTTTGAATTCGTCATTTCCAGATATCCATCGATAAATTTTTTCAAATGGGAAAATTTAAATTCACGCCCAATGACAAATCATTATCGATCGCCCCGAATCGAGGCCGACATCTGGAATAACCCTGTACGACCTCAGTTTAGCGGCCTTCATTACGTGTTTCTCGTCGCGACGTCGGCACTATCCCATTTTCATCCACCTTGTCATCTTCAACATTTAAATAGGAATTTTCTTATTTACTATTTAATTTATATTTCCGACAAATCACCCATTTCATTATCAAGACGGAATACCGGACGCGGTAATGACCGATCGCGATGGCCGGATAAGACCCCTCGAACGACCCGCTCGGCGCTTGGTCGGCATTCCGGCCGGTTCTATCCTCGGCTCCAGACGAGTCGCACAATCCGCGCGACGCCCCAACCCAGCGAGCCAGGCCCATGAGCCGTGCAGACCTCCCGCCGCGCACGCATGCCGCCCTACCCGACTACCCGACCTACCGCGAGGCCCTCATGGGCCAGCGCCTGCCGGCCGCCTTCGTCGACCTCGACCAATTCGATGCCAATCTCGCGGACCTGAAGCGTCGCGCGCGCGGCCTGCCGATCCGGCTCGCCACCAAGTCGTTGCGCTCGCGCGAGCTGATCGCCGCGGCGCTGGCGGGCGGCCCGTTCATGCAGGGTCTGTTGTGTTATTCGGCCGCCGAGGCGGCCTGGCTGGCGGACAGCGGCTTCGACGATATCGTGGTCGCCTATCCCGGCGTCGAGCCCGACGACTTGCGTGCCGTGGCCGTGCAGTCGAGACGCGGCCGCTCGATCACGCTGATGGTCGACGCCGCCGCGCAGGTCGACGCGATCGCGCGCATCGCACGCGACGAGGCCGTGACGATCCCGCTCGCGATCGATCTCGACATGTCGTCGGCTTATCCGGGCCTGCACTTCGGCATGTACCGCTCGCCGGTGCGCGACGTCGCGGCCGCGCTCGCGCTCGCGAACCATATCGGCGACCAGGAACAGGTGCGGCTCGCCGGGCTGATGGGCTACGAAGGCCAGATCGCCGGCCTGGCCGACATGACGCCGGGCGGCGGCGCGCGCAATGCGCTGATCCGCGTGCTGAAGCGCCGCTCGGCGCGCGAGGTCAACGCGCGCCGGCAGGCCGTGGTCCGCGCGCTCGCCGAGGCCGGTCACGCGCTGCGCTTCGTGAACGGCGGCGGCACCGGCAGTTTCGAAAGCACGCTGGACGATCCCTCGGTCACTGAGCTGGCCGCCGGATCGGGCCTCTACGCGCCCGCGCTGTTCGATCACTACGCGGCGTTCCATGCGCGGCCGGCCGCCGGCTTCGCGCTGCCGGTGACGCGTATTCCGCGGCCGGGCATGGCCACCTGCTCGGGCGGCGGTTATATCGCCTCCGGGCCGGCCGGCCCGAGCCGGCTGCCCTCGCCATGGCTGCCCGCCGGCTGCACGCTGGTCCGCAACGAAGGCGCCGGCGAGGTGCAGACGCCGCTGCGCCTGCCGCGCGGCTTCAGGCCCGCGATCGGCGATCCGGTCCTGTTCCGCCACGCCAAGGCCGGCGAGCTGTGCGAGCGCTTCAACAGCCTGCTGCTGATCCGCGATGGACGCGTGATCGGCGAGACGCCCACTTATCGCGGCGACGGCAAGAGCTTCTTCTAGCGCGGGCATCCCGCCGTTCGACGGCACGACATTCGGGAGACAGGCTCCATGTGGAGAAACTGGTCGGGTTATGTCAGCAGTCCTGAAGCAAGCGTCTCGACACCGGCCTCGCATGAGGCGCTCGCGGCCGTGCTGCGCGACGCGGCTCGACGCGGCGTGACGGTGCGCGCCGCCGGCGCCGGCCATTCGTTCTCGCCGCTGGTGCAGACCGACGGCGTGATCCTGTCGCTCGACGCGCTGCAGGGCGTGATCGAGATCGACCGCGAGCGGCGCGTGGCGCGCGTGCACGCCGGCACGCGCCTGTGGGCGCTCGGGCCGGCCTTGGCCGAGCAGGGGCTCGCGATGGAGAACCTCGGCGACATCAACGTGCAGTCGATCGCCGGCGCGACCAGCACCGGCACGCACGGCACCGGCATCCGGCTCGGCAACCTGGCCACGCAGATCGACAGCCTCGTGTTCCTGCGTGCCGACGGCTCGACATGCCGCGCATCGGCCGATGCCGATCCGGCGTTGTTCGCCGGCGGCCGGATCGGGCTCGGCGCGCTCGGCGTGCTGACCGAGATCGGCCTGCGGCTGGTGCCTTCGTTCCGGCTGCGGCTGGAGCGCGGCACGATGCGGCTCGACGATTGCCTGCTGCAGGCGCCGACGCTGATCGAACGGCATCGCTCCTTCGAGTTCTACTGGTTCCCGCATACCGATACCGTGCTCACCAAGGCCTGGGACCTCTGCGACGAACCCGCCGAGCCCACGCACCGGGCGAGCCGCGCCGCCGAGTCCTTCCTCGAGAACACGGTGTTCGGCGCCTTGTGCGGGCTCGGCCGGCACCTTCCCTCGCTGTGCCCGGCGCTGAGCCGTCTGTGCGCCTCCACCGTGTCCGCCGGGCAGCGCGTCGATGCGAGCCATGCGATGCTGTCCACGGTGCGCCGGGTGCGCTTCAACGAGATGGAATGGTCGGTGCCGGCCGAACGCGGCGCCGACGCGCTGCGGGAGATCCGCGCCTTCATCGCGCGGCGCGAGTTCCCGCTGATGTTTCCGATCGAGTATCGCTGGGTGCGCGGCGACGACATCTGGCTGAGCCCCGACTATGGACGCGACAGCGTGCGCATCTCGGTACACCAGTATCGCGGCATGCCCTACGAGGCGTATTTCGCCGGCGTGCAGGCGATCTGCCGCAATCATGGCGGCCGGCCGCATTGGGGCAAGGTGCATGGCCTGGGCGCCGCCGAGCTCGCCGGCTGCTATCCGCGCTGGGACGACTTCCTCGCGCTGCGCGAACGGATGGACCCGCGGGGCCGGTTCCTGACGCCCTATCTGCGCGGGCTGTTCGGCCTGACGCGCGGTGCGTCGTCCGTCCCGGCGCCCTGCTACGGGACCGACCCGATGCCTGAAACCGCGCGCATCGCGCAAGATCGGGCGGGTTCCGATCAGGAGGCCTCATGATCACGACCGACCCGCAAGCCGGCGCGCCTCGCCCCGATCCGCCGGCCGGCGCGGTGATCCGGCTCGCCCTCGCCTTCGCCGCGGCCACCAACGGGCTGATCCTCTCGCCGTTCCTGGTTGCCGCGGTGATGGCGCGCTTCCGGCTCGACGAAGGCGCCGCCACCGCGCTGGTCAGCGCCGAGATCCTCGGTATCGCGATCAGTTGCGCGCTGCTGTCCCACCGCATCGCGCGCGCCGCGCGTGGCTACACGCGACTGGGCATGCTCGGCACGATCGCCGGCCAGGCGCTCGGCGCGCTCGCGCCCGGCGTCGGCCTCGCGGCCGCCGCGCGCGGGCTGACGGGCCTGTTCGAAGGCATGCTGTTCGTGGTGGTCGCCTCCGGCGTCTCGCGGCGCGCCTCGACCGACCGCCTGTGGGGGATCATCAACCTGCTCGCGGGCGGCATCAACGGCGGCCTCCTGGTGCTGATCTCCGCGCTGCCGGGCGCCTGGCTCGGGCGCTGGGTGTTCGTCCTGCTGGCTGCCGCGATCGCGCTGCTGGCGCCGGCCATCCGCGGC